>NZ_JBMKIC010000011.1:0-127031 GCF_049238665.1 Enterobacter cloacae complex sp. IR5450 | reverse complement strand
ATAACGCTTACCGCTCATGGGTACCTCTCTTTAAGTCATCTTAAATGACTCTGAGGTGTCTGTTAAACCTGTGGCGATTCAGTATTACGTGTTTGCCCCCATCCTTTCTGGCAGCATTTTGGCTGTTGTCTCACCCTATGCTCAGTGGCTCCTGTCTCAGGCACATAGGTGGGCTGATGACAGATACAAGGATAATGTTTTTCAGTCCAAGGAGAGAGTGTTTCAAGATAACATCAAGCTATCAAAGCTTAAGGTTCAATCAGATATGGCAGTGGATGTTGAAATTGCCAAAATCAACGCTGATATACAGACTGAAGTCGAAAGAGGCAAGCGCGAGCAGATACTAACTGAAGAGCTTGAAACCCAAAAGAAAATCCTTGATGAAAAAATTGAACTTCTTACTAAAAAACTTGAGGATGAGAAAGCCGATTTTGAAGAGTTGTTAAAGGAAAAGCAAAAGATTCAAGATATTGCGATAAACGTTACGATTCTGTTAGAAAAAGCCCTAAGACTTGATGACAGAAGGTCAGTTCAGCAATTGGTGGATGAAATTTCTGATTTGTTCAGCGTGGAAGACTTCGAGCTTTCAGAACAAAGGAATGCTCTGAAGAATGGTATAAGGAAAAAACGGAGCGTAGCTGAATTTATTGAAGAGGTTAAACTCAACCAAAGCGAAACATCAGAGATTAATCTTCAAAATAAGTGATTTCAGTCTGAGAGGGAAAGTGTATCAATAGAAAGGTCTCTCCAGGATCACGCGGTTGACCGATCGTTCATGCAGGCCGCGATTGAGCGCTTTCTCCGCGTCGCCTTTGGCAAAGAATTCCGGATGCCTCACTTCTACGCCGTAGGTGAAGTCAAGTGGCAGGGCCTCGAGAAACTGCCAGAGGGCGGGCAGGTCGCGTGGGCCAAACGTGGCGGGAAGCTGGAGCCAGTACTGGCCAATACGGTTGGCCAGAGGCGACATCCGGGTGAAAAACTCGTGGGTTAAATCATCGCAGTTGCGCAGCGCGGCGTTGTGGGAGATGGTCGCCGGGAATTTAAAGCAAAAGCGGAAGTCGTCGGTGGTTTGCTCGCGCCAGCGTTCGACGATCTCCGCGCGGGGCAGAGCGTACAGCGTGGTATTGCCCTCCACGCAGTTAAAGTGTCGGGCATACTCTTCAAGGCTGGTAATACCCAGGCGCACCCATTTCGGGTGCGACCACTGGGGCAGGCCCACGTACATCATAGCGCGCTGAGGATCTCATCCGTGCTGCGCACGCGACCGATACGCGGGAAGATATGGGTCATGCTGCCCTGGTGCTGATCCGCAGAGGCTGCGCTGCACGCATCTTCCGCGATCACCAGGTTAAAGCCCAGCTCCCAGGCGTTACGGGCGGTGGATTCCACACCGATATTGGTGGAGATCCCGCACAGAATAATCGTGTCGATCCCGCGACGGCGCAGCTGGAGCTCCAGGTCGGTGCCGTAGAATGCGCCCCACTGGCGTTTGGTGACTTCTATATCGCTGTCGCGTTTACCGAGCGAGACAGGATATGTCCACCAGTTGTCCGGCAGCGCCTGCGCCGGGGCCTGAGCATCAACCGGCTGTTTTAACGCTTCGGCGAAATCAGCGGACCAGCCGACGCGCACCATAACAACAGGCGAGCCGCTGGCGCGGCATTTTTCTGCCAGGCGCGCAGCGCGGCTGACCACATCGTCAGCGGTGTGCGGACCACCGGCAAAAGGCAGAATGCCTTCCTGTAAATCAATGACCACAAGGGCGGTTTTGGTGGCATCAAGTGTAAACATCGTCGCTCCCGTCAAATGATTGCTTTTCTACACCTTAAGACGTGATGGCCTGTTATCGGTCGGATAATTTTGTTAATTTTTGTGAGAATAGGCAATAAGAGTTCAGCAAACGCGCGTCAGGCCGTGCTTCGCTCTTATCGTGCGGCAGAATTTCCAGTATAATAGCCGCCTTTTTTCATCCAGTTGTGACATACAGAAAGCTGCGACATCGTAGCCTGCGAGACAGGCGACAATCAGCCTGCGGCTAATTAAGGGATATCTCATGCGTACAGAATATTGCGGGCAGCTGCGTCAGTCCCACGTCGGGCAGCAGGTCACCCTGTGTGGTTGGGTCAATCGTCGTCGCGATCTTGGTAGCCTTATCTTTATTGATATGCGTGACCGCGAAGGTATCGTTCAGGTGTTCTTCGATCCGGATCGCGCTGATGCGTTGAAGCTGGCTTCTGAGCTGCGCAATGAGTTCTGCATTCAGGTGACGGGCACCGTGCGTGCGCGTGACGAGAAAAACGTCAACGCCGACATGGCGACCGGCGCTATCGAAGTGCTGGCGTCCGATCTGACGATCATCAACCGCGCGGAAGCGTTGCCGCTGGACTCCAACCACGTCAACACCGAAGAAGCGCGTCTGAAATACCGCTACCTGGATCTGCGTCGTCCGGAAATGGCTCAGCGCCTGAAAACCCGTGCGAAAATCACCAGCCTGGTGCGCCGTTTTATGGATGACCACGGTTTCCTTGATATCGAAACACCGATGCTGACCAAAGCCACGCCGGAAGGCGCGCGCGATTACCTGGTGCCATCCCGCGTCCATAAAGGCAAATTCTATGCGCTGCCGCAGTCTCCACAGCTGTTCAAACAGCTGCTGATGATGTCTGGCTTCGATCGCTACTATCAGATCGTGAAATGCTTCCGCGACGAAGACCTGCGCGCTGACCGTCAGCCAGAATTTACCCAGATCGATGTGGAAACCTCCTTCATGACCGCTGAGCAGGTGCGTGAAGTGATGGAAGCCCTGGTGCGTAGCCTGTGGAATGACGTGAAAGGCGTTGAGCTGGGCGATTTTCCAATCATGACCTTCGCGGAAGCCGAGCGTCGCTACGGCTCCGACAAACCAGACCTGCGTAACCCGATGGAGCTGGTGGACGTGGCAGACCTGGTGAAAGCCGTTGAGTTCGCGGTCTTTGCTGGCCCGGCTAACGATCCGAAAGGCCGCGTGGCGGCACTGCGCGTGCCGGGCGGTGCTGCCCTGAGCCGTAAGCAGATTGACGACTACGGCAACTTCATCAAGATCTACGGCGCGAAAGGTCTGGCCTATATTAAAGTAACCGAGCGTGCAAAAGGTCTGGAAGGCATCACCAGCCCGGTGGCGAAATTCCTGAATGCGGACATCGTGGAAGCGATCCTTGAGCGCACCGGTGCGCAGGACGGCGACATGATCTTCTTCGGCGCAGACAACAAGAAAGTGGTTGCGGATGCGATGGGTGCGCTGCGTCTGAAGCTCGGCAAAGACCTGAACCTGACCGACGAAAGTAAATGGGCGCCGCTGTGGGTGATCGACTTCCCGATGTTTGAAGACGACGGTGAAGGCGGCCTGACCGCGATGCACCACCCGTTCACCTCGCCAAAAGACATGACGGCTGCCGAGCTGAAAGCGGCACCGGAAGAGGCCGTCGCCAACGCCTACGATATGGTCATCAACGGCTACGAAGTGGGCGGTGGTTCCGTGCGTATTCACAGCGGCGAAATGCAGCAGACCGTGTTTGGCATCCTGGGCATCAACGAACAGGAGCAGCGCGAGAAGTTTGGCTTCCTGCTGGACGCCCTGAAGTACGGTACCCCTCCGCACGCGGGTCTGGCTTTCGGTCTTGACCGTTTGACCATGCTGCTGACCGGCACCGATAACATCCGTGATGTGATCGCCTTCCCGAAAACCACCGCAGCGGCGTGTCTGATGACTGAAGCGCCAAGCTTTGCCAACCCGGCCGCGCTGGCTGAGCTGGGCATTGAGGTGGTGAAGAAGGAAGAGAAAAACTGATATGGCATATAAGCGTCCCGTTTCGGTTCTGGTGGTCATTTATGCAGAAGACACGAAGCGGGTGCTGATGTTGCAGCGGCGCGACGATCCGGATTTCTGGCAGTCGGTTACCGGCAGCCTGGAAGAGGGGGAGACCGCACCGCAGGCCGCCGCGCGTGAAGTAAAGGAAGAGGTCGCCATTGATGTTGCTTACGAGCAACTGACCCTGAAGGACTGTCAGCGCACGGTGGAGTTTGAAATTTTTAGCCATTTACGTCATCGCTATGCACCGGGAATTGAGCGCAATACGGAATCATGGTTCTGCCTTGCGCTTCCCCATGAGCGGGAGATCGTGTTCACGGAACACCTGACCTACCGCTGGGTGGATGCGGCGGATGCCGCCGCACTGACCAAGTCGTGGAGCAACCGGCAGGCGATTGAAGAATTTGTAATTAACGCTGCCTGAGAAGGCGCGATTTTTGGAGAACTTTTTATGGCAGGTCATAGTAAGTGGGCCAACACCAAACACCGCAAAGCGGCACAGGATGCCAAACGCGGTAAAATCTTTACCAAAATCATTCGTGAGCTGGTGACAGCGGCGCGTCTGGGCGGCGGCGATCCGGCCTCTAACCCACGTCTGCGCGCGGCGGTGGATAAAGCCCTGTCCAACAACATGACGCGTGACACCCTGAACCGTGCAATCGCACGTGGCGTGGGCGGTGATGAAGACGCGAACATGGAAACCATCATTTATGAAGGTTACGGTCCTGGCGGTACGGCGGTGATGGTTGAGTGTCTGTCCGACAACCGTAACCGTACCGTTGCGGAAGTGCGCCACGCGTTCACCAAAACCGGCGGCAACCTGGGCACTGACGGTTCTGTAGCGTACCTGTTCAGCAAAAAAGGCGTCATCTCCTTCGAGAAAGGCGACGAAGATGCGATCATGGAAGCGGCGCTGGAAGCCGGTGCGGAAGACGTGGTGACCTACGACGACGGCGCTATTGATGTTTACACCGCATGGGAAGAGATGGGTGCCGTGCGCGATGCGCTGGAAGCGGCTGGCCTGAAGGCGGATAACGCTGAAGTCTCCATGATCCCGTCTACCAAAGCGGACATGGATGCGGAAACCGCACCGAAACTGCTGCGTCTGATCGACATGCTCGAAGACTGCGACGACGTACAGGAAGTGTACCACAACGGTGAAATCTCTGATGAGGTTGCAGCGACTCTCTGATGAGAGCGTGTAGATCCGTTACAGGAGACGCGTGATGTCGATTATTCTCGGGATTGACCCAGGCTCACGCGTCACCGGGTATGGCGTTATCCGTCAGGTGGGACGCCAGTTAACCTACCTCGGCAGTGGGTGTATTCGCACCAAAGTGGACGATCTGCCGTCGCGCCTGAAGCTCATCTATGCGGGCGTGTCGGAGATCATCACCCAGTTTCAGCCGGACTATTTCGCCATCGAGCAGGTCTTTATGGCGAAAAATGCTGACTCGGCGTTAAAGCTCGGTCAGGCGCGCGGCGTGGCGATTGTTGCCGCCGTGAACCAGGATCTGCCGGTGTTCGAGTATGCGGCCCGTCAGGTTAAGCAGACGGTGGTGGGCATTGGTAGCGCGGAGAAAAGCCAGGTGCAGCACATGGTGCGTACCCTGCTGAAGCTCCCTGCGAACCCGCAGGCCGACGCCGCGGATGCGCTGGCCATTGCGATTACCCACTGTCACGTCAGCCAGAATGCGATGCAAATGAGCGAGTCGCGGCTCAATCTGGCGCGAGGCAGGTTACGATAATGACAAATCAGGCTGGATGTTTATCCAGCCTTTTTTTATTATGTCGGCAGATAATTTCTTCCAGAACGCAGGAGCGTCACGTGATAGGCAGACTCAGAGGCATCATTATTGAAAAACAACCCCCGTTAGTGCTGCTGGAAGTGGGTGGCGTGGGCTATGAAGTCCATATGCCGATGACCTGCTTCTACGAGCTGCCGGAGGCGGGCAAAGAGGCGGTTGTCTTTACCCAGTTTGTGGTGCGTGAAGACGCTCAGCTGCTGTACGGATTCAATAACAAACAGGAACGCACCCTGTTCCGCGAATTGATCAAAACCAACGGCGTCGGGCCGAAGCTGGCGCTTGCGATTCTGTCCGGTATGTCAGCGCCACAGTTTGTGAACGCCGTTGAGCGTGAAGATCCGGCTGCGTTAATTAAACTTCCGGGCATCGGGAAGAAAACTGCCGAGCGTTTAATTGTCGAGATGAAGGACCGCTTTAAAGGTCTGCATGGCGATCTGTTCACGCCGGCAGCCGATCTGGTGCTGACTTCCCCGGGCGCGCCTGCATCGGATGATGATGCCGAGCAGGAAGCGGTTGCCGCGCTGGTGGCGCTGGGCTATAAACCTCAGGAGGCCAGCCGGATGGTGAGCAAAATTGCTAAACCGGATGCCAGCAGTGAAACCCTGATTCGTGAAGCGCTGCGCGCTGCATTGTGAGGTAAAGGATGATTGAAGCAGACCGCCTGGTATCGGCAGGCACCATTCAGCCAGATGACGTGGTGGATCGCGCGATCCGTCCCAAACTGCTGGATGAGTATATCGGCCAGCCGCAGGTTCGTTCTCAGATGGAGATTTTCATCCAGGCGGCAAAGCTGCGCGGCGATGCGCTCGATCACCTGCTGATTTTTGGTCCGCCGGGGTTAGGTAAAACCACCCTGGCGAATATCGTCGCCAACGAAATGGGCGTTAACCTGCGTACCACTTCCGGCCCGGTACTGGAGAAAGCAGGGGACCTGGCGGCGATGCTGACCAACCTCGAACCGCATGACGTGCTGTTTATCGACGAGATCCATCGCCTGTCGCCGGTGGTGGAGGAAGTGCTCTATCCGGCAATGGAGGATTACCAGCTGGATATCATGATCGGTGAAGGTCCGGCCGCGCGCTCGATCAAAATCGATCTGCCACCGTTTACCCTGATTGGCGCCACGACCCGCGCCGGCTCGCTGACCTCTCCACTGCGTGACCGTTTTGGTATCGTGCAGCGTCTGGAGTTTTATCAGGTGCCCGACCTTCAGCATATTGTGGGGCGCAGCGCGCGCTACATGGGGCTGGATATGAGCGAAGAGGGGGCGTTTGAAGTGGCGAAGCGCTCCCGCGGTACGCCGCGTATCGCCAACCGCCTGCTGCGCCGGGTGCGTGACTTTGCCGAGGTGAAGCACGACGGCACTATATCGGCCGAGATCGCCGCCCAGGCGCTGGATATGCTGAACGTCGATGCTGAAGGTTTTGACTATATGGACCGTAAGCTGCTGCTGGCGGTGCTGGATAAGTTCTTTGGCGGGCCAGTAGGGCTGGATAACCTGGCGGCGGCAATTGGCGAAGAGCGTGAGACTATCGAAGATGTGCTGGAGCCGTATCTGATCCAGCAAGGCTTCTTGCAGCGTACCCCGCGCGGTCGTATGGCGACGGTGCGGGCGTGGAATCATTTCGGCATTACGCCGCCCGCGATGCCGTAAGTAGCGATAAATTCTAGCCCCGGTAAGCGAAGCGCCACCGGGGACATGCTGACTACTGCGCGGTCTTTTTCATCATACTGAAAATAAACAACACCGCCGCGCACAATACCACCGACGGCCCCGCTGGCGTGTCATAAAACGCCGAGAAGGTTAACCCGCCCGTCACCGCAATCATTCCGATAATCACCGCGATACCGGCCATTTGCTCCGGCGTACGCGCAAAACGGCGCGCCGTGGCGGCAGGGATTATCAGCAGCGACGTGATGATCAGCGCGCCGACAAACTTCATCGCCACGCCGATGGTTAACGCCGTCACCAGCATCAACAGCAGCTTCACGCGCTGAAGCTTCACGCCGTCGACAAAGGCCAGATCCGGGCTGACGGTCATCGCCAGTAAACTCCGCCACTGCCACAGCAGGATCCCGAGCACCACCGCCACGCCAATGGCAATGGAAATGAGATCTTCGGGCGTGACGGCCAGCAGATCGCCAAACAGGTAGGCCATCAGATCTACGCGGATGTTTGACATCAGGCTCACTACCACCAGGCCCAGCGACAGGGCGCTGTGCGCCATAATGCCGAGCAGGGTATCAATTGCCAGGTGAGGGCGTTTTTCCAGCCAGACCAGACCGGCAGCCAGCAGCAGCGTGACGACAATCACCGCATAAAACGGGTTCACGTCCAGTAATAAACCAAACGCGACACCCAGCAATGAAGCATGGGCCAGCGTATCGCCGAAATAGGACATTCTGCGCCAGACGACAAACGAGCCGAGTGGACCCGCGGCGCAGGCAAGCATAATCCCGGCCAGCCAGCCGGGCAGTAACAGTTCAATCATGAGTGTCCATTTCCCCGACGCAGGACAATTCGTCCCTGTAAATCATGGCGGTGATTGTGATTATGGCGATAGATGCCCAGCTGTTCGGCGCCACGATGGCCAAACATGGAGATAAATTCGGGATGCATTGACACCACTTCCGGCGTGCCGGAACAACAAATGTGATGGTTCAGGCACAGTACTTCGTCGGTTTTGGCCATCACCAGATGCAGATCATGGGAGACCATCAGCACCGCGCAGTTAAGCTCCCGACGGAGCTGGTCAATCAGATCGTACAGCGCAACCTGACCGTTGACGTCAACACCCTGCGTCGGCTCGTCCAGGACCAGCAGCTGAGGGCTGCTGAGCAGGGCACGGGCAAGCAATACGCGCTGGGTTTCACCGCCCGACAGCTTTTGCAAGGGCGCCTCAACAAGATGTCCCGCCTGAACGCGTTTCAGCGCCGGGAGGATATCCGCTTTACGCGTACCGGGACGGAGGCGCAGGAAGCGGCTCACCGTCAGGGGCAAGGTGGCATCAAGATGTAATTTTTGCGGCACATAGCCGATACGCAATTTGTCTTCGCGGACGATAACACCTGCGTCAGGGGCTACCAGGCCTAATACGACGCGCACCAGCGTCGATTTGCCTGCACCGTTAGGGCCGAGCAGCGTGAGTATTTTGCCGGGCTTCAGATTCAGCGACACGTCAGAAAGGACGCGGCGCTGGCCGAATGAGACCGAAACATTTTCAAGAGAAACTAAAGTCGTCATGTCAATTTAAGCTTGCAGAAGTCATCGAATGTTATAATATCACATTCCACGCATTCATTACGATGATTAGTCGCATTATGTTACAGAAAAATACGCTTCTTTTCGCAGCTTTATCCGCTGCTCTTTGGGGTACAACAGCACAAGATGTTAACGCCGCTGTTGTCGCTTCGCTTAAACCGCTTGGATTTATCGCCTCTGCCATCGCGGACGGGGTCACTGAGACACAGGTTCTGCTGCCTGACGGGGCTTCCGAGCATGATTATTCTCTGCGTCCATCTGATGTAAAACGCTTACAGAACGCGGACTTAGTCGTCTGGATTGGTCCTGAGATGGAAGCGTTCATGCAGAAGTCAGCCAGACAGCTTCCCGCTGAGAAACAGGTGACGATTGCCGGGCTGTCCGGCGTGAAACCGTTACTCATGAAAGGAGCTGAGGACGAGGGTGATGAGCATGACCACGACCATGCTCATGGTGAAAAAGGTGACGACCATCACCATCACGGTGAATACAACATGCATCTCTGGCTCTCCCCAGAGATAGCGCGGCTTACAGCGGTTGCAATCCACGACAAATTAGTGGAACTTATGCCGCAAAGTCGAATCAAACTCGACGCCAACCTGAAGGATTTTGAGGCTCAATTAGCCGCAACCGACAAACAGGTGGGTAACGAGCTCGCACCGCTTAAAGGAAAAGGGTACTTCGTTTTTCATGATGCCTACGGGTATTACGAGAAACATTACGGTCTGACCCCGCTGGGGCATTTTACCGTCAACCCTGAAATTCAGCCTGGTGCGCAGCGTTTACATGAAATCAGAACACAGTTGGTTGAGCAAAAAGCGACATGCGTTTTTGCTGAGCCACAGTTCAGGCCAGCGGTCGTAGAAGCCGTGGCCAGGGGAACATCCGTGCGCATGGGAACCCTTGACCCGCTAGGTACGAACATCCAGTTGAGCAAAGCGAGCTATTCGCAGTTCCTCAGCCAACTGGCGAATAAGTATGCGAGCTGCCTGAAAGGAGATTAACGAGGAAGTGAATACGTGCAACAGATAGCCCGCTCTGTCGCCCTGGCATTTAACAATCTGCCTCGACCCCACCGCGTTATGCTGGGGTCGCTTACAGTTCTCACATTAGCGGTCGCCGTCTGGCGGCCCTATGTTTACCACCCGAGTTCCGCCCCAATCATCAAAACCATCGAACTGGAGAAGAGCGAGATCCGCTCTCTGCTGCCCGAGGCCAGCGAGCCTATCGATCAGGCCGCTCAGGAAGATGAAGCGATTCCCCAGGATGAGCTGGATGACAAGATCCAGAATGAAGCTGGCATTCATGAATATGTTGTATCCACTGGCGATACGCTGAGCAGCGTCCTGAACCAGTACGGTATCGACATGGGCAACATCAGCCAGCTCGCCGCATCCGATAAAGAGCTGCGTAACCTGAAAATTGGTCAGCAACTTTCCTGGACCTTAACGCCCGACGGCGATCTGCAACGTTTGACCTGGGAGATGTCCCGTCGCGAAACCCGCACCTACGATCGCACTGCAAACGGTTTCAAAATGACCAGTGAATTGCAGCAGGGCGACTGGGTTAACAGCGTCATGAAAGGGACCGTCGGCGGCAGCTTTGTTTCCAGCGCACGCGATGCCGGCCTGACCAGCGCTGAAATCAGCTCGGTGATCAAAGCCATGCAGTGGCAGATGGATTTCCGCAAACTGAAAAAAGGCGATCAGTTCTCTGTCCTGATGTCCCGCGAAATGCTGGACGGTAAGCGCGAGCAGAGCCAGCTGGTGGGCGTTCGTCTGCGTTCAGACGGCAAAGACTACTACGCTATTCGCGCGGAAGACGGTAAGTTCTATGACCGCAGCGGTACGGGTCTGGCAAAAGGCTTCCTGCGTTTCCCAACGGCGAAACAGTTCCGCGTCTCCTCCAACTTTAACCCGCGTCGTCTGAACCCGGTAACGGGCCGCGTAGCGCCGCACCGTGGCGTTGACTTCGCTATGCCGCAGGGCACGCCAGTGCTGGCGGTAGGAGATGGTGAAGTGGTCATGGCGAAACGCAGCGGTGCTGCTGGCTATTACGTTGCTATTCGTCACGGTCGTACGTACACCACCCGCTACATGCACCTGCGTAAACTGCTGGTCAAACCGGGCCAAAAGGTGAAACGTGGCGATCGCATCGCGCTGTCCGGTAACACCGGCCGGTCGACGGGGCCGCACCTGCACTATGAAGTGTGGATCAACCAGCAGGCGGTTAACCCGCTGACGGCGAAACTGCCGCGCACCGAAGGGCTGACCGGAAAAGATCGCAAAGATTACCTGGCGCAGGTGAAAGAGGTGATGCCGCAGCTGCGCTTCGACTAAGCTCTCCTGATTTAAAAAGCCGGCGTCAGTATGCGCCGGCTTTTTCTTTTGTGCGCGGGCGGCAGCCTCGCTACACTATCCGCATATATTTTTGCGTCACCAGACCCTGGAACCCGCATGGAAACCAAAAAAAACAATATTGAGTACATTCCTGAGTTTGAAAAATCTTTTCGCCACCCGCGTAACTGGGGCGCCTGGATTGGCGTATACGCGTTTGCTGGCATGGCGTTGCTACCTGCTTCCCTTCGCGATCCGGTGCTCGGTAAAGTGGGGCGCCTGGCAGGGCGCTTGGGTAAAAGCGCGCGCCGACGCGCGCAAATAAACCTGTTGTACTGTTTCCCGGATAAAAGCGACGCCGAACGCGAAGCAATCATTGATGACATGTATACCACTGCGCCGCAGGCGATGGCGATGATGGCGGAACTGGCGCTGAAAGGGCCGGAGAAGATCGTCGAACGCGTTGACTGGAAAGGGCTGGAGATCATCGACGAGATGCGTCGCAATGATGAAAAGGTGATTTTCCTGGTGCCGCACGGCTGGGGGGTCGACATTCCGGCGATGTTAATGGCGTCGCAGGGCCAGAAAATGGCGGCGATGTTCCATAATCAGGGAAACAAAATCTACGATTTCGTCTGGAATACCGTGCGCCGTCGCTTTGGCGGACGCTTGCACGCCAGAAACGATGGCATTAAGCCTTTCATTCAGTCGGTACGTCAGGGTTACTGGGGCTACTATCTGCCCGATCAGGACCATGGTCCTGAGCACAGCGAGTTTGTCGATTTCTTCGCAACCTATAAAGCCACGCTACCAGCGATTGGTCGCCTGATGAAAGTCTGCCGCGCCCGCGTGATCCCACTGTTCCCGGCTTATGACGGTAAAACGCATCGCCTGAGCATTGAGGTACGTCCGCCGATGGACGATCTGCTGACCGCAGACGATCACACCATCGCACGCCGCATGAATGAAGAGGTGGAAGTGCTGGTGGGGCCGCATAAGGAGCAATATACGTGGATCCTGAAGCTGCTCAAAACGCGTAAACCTGGCGAAACAGAGCCGTACAAGCGTAAAGAACTTTTCCCGAAGAAATAGGAAACCTTCACCCCTCTCCCCTTAGGGGAGAGGGGATCAGAGCTTACTCTACGGTCAGTACGCGGGTGGTATTGGTTGAGCCGATGGTGCTCATCACGTCACCCTGCGTCACGATAACGATATCACCGGATACCAGATAACCTTTGTCGCGCAGCAGGTTCACGGCATCGTGCGCGGCGGCCACGCCGTCGTTGGTGCTGTCGAAGTATACTGGCGTCACGCCGCGATACAGCGCCGTCAGGTTCAGCGTACGCTCGTGACGGGACATGGCGAAGATCGGCAGACCGGAGCTGATACGGGACGTCATTAGCGCGGTACGGCCAGATTCGGTCATGGTGATGATCGCCGTGACCCCTTTCAGGTGGTTGGCTGCGTACATCGCGGACATCGCAATCGCTTCTTCCACATTGTCGAACTGGATATCCAGGCGGTGCTTGGAGACGTTAATGCTTGGGATCTTCTCTGCACCCAGGCAGACGCGCGCCATGGCGGCCACGGTTTCCGCCGGATACTGGCCCGCCGCGGTTTCCGCTGACAGCATCACCGCGTCAGTACCATCCAGCACGGCGTTCGCCACGTCCATGACTTCTGCACGGGTCGGCATTGGGTTGGTGATCATGGATTCCATCATCTGGGTGGCGGTGATCACCGCGCGGTTCAGCTGACGCGCGCGACGGATCAGCGCTTTCTGGATACCGACCAGTTCAGGGTCGCCAATTTCCACGCCCAGGTCACCACGGGCAACCATCACCACGTCAGACGCCAGGATCACGTCGTCCATCGCGTCCTGATCGCAGACCGCTTCAGCGCGTTCCACTTTTGCAACGATTTTCGCATCGCAGCCTGCATCGCGCGCCAGGCGGCGAGCATAGTTCAGATCTTCACCGCAGCGCGGGAAGGAGACGGCCAGATAATCCACGCCGATCTGCGCTGCGGTCACGATATCCGCTTTGTCTTTATCGGTCAGCGCTTCGGCAGACAGGCCACCGCCGAGTTTGTTGATGCCTTTGTTGTTGGAGAGCGGGCCGCCGACGGTCACTTCGGTGAATACCTTCATACCCTGAACTTCCAGCACTTTCAGCTGTACGCGTCCGTCGTCCAGCAGCAGGATGTCGCCAGGCACAACGTCAGCAGGCAGACCTTTGTAGTCGATACCCACTTTTTCCTTATCGCCTTCGCCTTTGCTCAGGTTGGCATCCAGCAGAAATTTATCGCCGATGTTGAGGAAGACTTTACCTTCTTTGAAGGTCGATACGCGGATTTTTGGACCTTGCAGGTCACCGAGGATAGCAACATGGCGGCCCAGTTTAGCTGCGATTTCACGCACTTTGTCGGCACGTAATTTATGGTCTTCTGGCGTACCGTGAGAGAAGTTCATACGCACCACGTTAGCACCCGCGGCGATAATCTTTTCGAGGTTATTATCGCGGTCGGTGGCCGGGCCTAAGGTGGTGACGATCTTGGTTCTGCGAAGCCTTCTGGACATGTAATACTCCGTTGACTGAAACAACTTTGGTGTTGCGTGAACATAGAATCGGCCTTCATCTATCGCAAGGCAGTAGCGAGGGGACCGAATGCCGTAAATCGTACTTCGTCGTTATTAGGGAACATCGCTCTTTATAAGCAATTCTTTATCAAAACGCGATTCTTTCAGGGCTTCCTTGACCCGCTTCAAGTTATCCCGGAATTTTGCGCCCCGGCGTAAGGTAAAACCGGTCGCCAGCACGTCGATGACCGTCAACTGCGCCAGGCGGGAGACCATCGGCATGTACATGTCGGTATCCTCCGGTACGTCCAGGGTAATGGCGAGCGTCGCTTCCCGGGCGAGCGGCGTACCTGCCGTCGTCAGGGCGATGACCATCGCATCGTTGTCACGCGCGAGCTGCGCCAGCTCCACCTGGCTCTTGGTGCGGCCCGTATGAGAGATGAGTACCACGACATCATCTTCGCTACAATTCATACAGCTCATGCGTTGCAGCACAATGTCATCGGAGTAAATCACCGGCACGTTAAAGCGAAAGAACTTATTCATGGCGTCATGCGCCACGGCGGCGGACGAGCCAAGGCCAAAGAAGGCAATCCGTTTGGCCTGCGTGAGAAGATCGACCGCGCGATTTACTGAACTCATGTCCAGAGACTGGCGAACGTGGTCGAGCGTGGCCATTGCCGATTCAAATATTTTTGCGGTGTATGCATCAACGCTGTCGTCTTCATCGACATTGCGATTAACATACGGGGTGCCGTTTGCCAGACTTTGGGCCAGATGCAGTTTAAAATCAGGAAAGCCGCGCGTGTCCAGACTACGACAGAATCGATTGACCGTCGGTTCGCTGACGCCCGATTCCTGTGCCAGAGCGGCGATGCTTGAATGAATCGCCTGAGCGGGCGCGGCGAGAATAACTTCAGCCACTTTGCGCTCGGATTTGCTAAGGTGTTCCAGTTGAAACTGGATTTTTTCCAGCATGTTCATTGTTAACAAGACGCTCATGAGGGCATAAACGATTTCATAAAGAGATGAAACCTTGATTCGATTTAGCCGATATTACCCCCAGGACTCCCGAAAGGGTAATCGTCGACAAGAAATGTTGTTGTTTTTTTTCATTACTTGATCGACGTCGGGTTTTGCTCTGACCCCGTTGCGCAAAGAATCGACGTTTGTTGCGTCATCAGACGGGCGTAATGGCCCAGGCGACGAAAAATCACCGTATCGCACGTGACGTTAAGCGCTAATGGTTTCAGGAAACGCGTAAAAGCAGTACAGTGCATTGTAATAAAATTACAACGATACCTGGCAGAGTACCAGGCGATCTAACTGAGGAGAATGACATGGCGGTAACGCAAACAGCCCAGGCATGTGACCTGGTCATTTTCGGCGCGAAAGGCGATCTTGCACGCCGAAAATTGCTGCCTTCCCTGTATCAGCTCGAAAAAGCGGGCCAGATCCATCCCGACACCCGGATCCTTGGGGTAGGGCGCGCAGACTGGGATAAGGAGGCTTATACCAAAGTCGTGCGTGAGGCGCTCGAAACGTTCATGAAAGAGAAAATCGATGAAAGCCTTTGGGATAAGCTGAGCGGGCGTCTCGATTTCTGCAACCTGGACGTCAACGATGTAGGCGCCTTTACCCGTCTGGGTGAAATGCTTGACCAGGAAAATCGTGTCACTATTAACTATTTCGCCATGCCGCCAAGCACCTTCGGCGCCATCTGCAAAGGTCTGGGCGAGGCGAAGCTGAACGCCAAACCGGCGCGCGTAGTGATGGAGAAACCGCTGGGTACGTCGCTGGCGACCTCGCGTGAAATCAACGACCAGGTAGGCGAGTTCTTTGAGGAGTGTCAGGTTTACCGTATTGACCACTATCTGGGCAAAGAGACGGTACTGAACCTGCTGGCGCTGCGTTTTGCCAACTCCCTGTTTGTGAACAACTGGGACAACCGCACTATCGACCACGTGGAAATTACCGTGGCGGAAGAGGTGGGCATCGAAGGCCGTTGGGGCTACTTCGACCAGGCCGGCCAGATGCGTGACATGATCCAGAACCACCTGCTGCAAATTCTGTGCATGATTGCCATGTCTCCACCGTCAGATCTGACGGCCGACAGCATTCGTGACGCCAAAGTGAAAGTGCTGAAATCACTGCGCCGTATTGACCGCTCCAACGTGCGTGAGAAAACCGTGCGCGGCCAGTACACCGCAGGTTTTGCCCAGGGGAAAAAAGTTCCTGGCTATCTGGAAGAAGAGGGCGCGAACAAGTCCAGCAACACCGAGACGTTTGTGGCGATCCGCGTGGATATCGACGACTGGCGCTGGGCCGGTGTGCCGTTCTACCTGCGTACCGGGAAACGTCTGCCAGCAAAATGCTCCGAAGTGGTGGTCTACTTCAAAAATCCGGAACTGAACCTGTTCAAAGAATCCTGGCAGGAACTGCCGCAGAACAAACTGACCATCCGTCTGCAACCGGACGAGGGTGTGGATATTCAGATCCTGAACAAAGTGCCGGGTCTTGATCACAAACACAACCTGCAAACCACCAAGCTCGACCTGAGCTACTCTGAAACCTTCAACCAGACGCATCTGGCCGATGCTTACGAGCGTCTGCTGCTGGAAACCATGCGTGGTATCCAGGCGCTGTTCGTCCGCCGCGATGAAGTGGAAGAGGCGTGGAAGTGGGTCGACTCCATCACCGAAGCGTGGGCAGCCGACCAGGACGCGCCAAAACCGTATCAGGCGGGAACATGGGGACCTGTCGCCTCCGTTGCGATGATCACCCGTGATGGCCGCTCCTGGAACGAGTTTGAATAACCACCTTCTCTAGCCCAAAGGTGTTATTTTACCGGTAACATGATCTAACACAGCAAGTGGCATAATTTTTATCTTTTAAGCTCCGCGTGGATTCACCCGCGGAGCTTTTTTTATTACACTCCCTTCAGACATTTTGCCCCTGTGCTCCGGATATCAGGCGTTTCAGCGTTGTTAACAACCGTCAGAAACTGTGTAAACTCCCGAGCCTGGACAGATAAATTAGAGGAGCTTTTATGAATCCGACATTGTTACGCGTAACACAACGCATTGTTGAACGCTCGAAAGAGACCCGTGCTGCCTACCTTGCCCGCATCGAACAGGCGAAGAGTGAAACGGTCCATCGCTCACAGCTGGCCTGCGGGAATCTGGCCCACGGCTTTGCGGCCTGCCAGCCTGGTGATAAAGACGCGCTGAAAAGCATGTTGCGTAACAATATCGCCATCATTACCTCCTATAACGACATGCTTTCAGCCCACCAGCCGTATGAGGTCTACCCGTCTATCATCCGCAATGCGCTGCACAGCGTGAACGCGGTGGGCCAGGTTGCAGGCGGCGTGCCGGCCATGTGTGATGGCGTAACCCAGGGCCAGGACGGTATGGAGCTGTCCCTGCTGAGCCGCGAAGTGATCGCCATGTCGGCGGCAGTGGGCCTGTCTCACAATATGTTTGATGGCGCGCTCTATCTGGGCGTGTGCGACAAAATCGTCCCGAGGCTGGTGATGGCCGCGCTGTCGTTTGGCCATCTGCCAGCGATTTTTGTGCCGTCAGGCCCGATGGCTAGCGGTCTGCCAAACAAGGAAAAAGTCCGTATCCGTCAGCTGTATGCCGAAGGAAAAGCGGACCGTCAGGCACTGCTGGAAGCGGAAGCCGCGTCTTATCACGCGCCGGGCACCTGTACGTTCTACGGTACGGCCAACACCAACCAGATGGTGGTGGAGTTTATGGGGATGCAGCTACCGGGCTCGTCGTTCATCCAGCCGGATGCGCCACTGCGTAAAGCGCTGACCGAAGCCGCAGCCCGTCAGGTGACGCGTCTGACCGGTAACGGCAACGAGTGGATGCCAATGGGCAAAATGGTGGATGAAAAAGTTATCGTAAACGGGATTGTCGCCCTGCTGGCGACCGGCGGTTCAACCAACCATACCATGCACCTTGTCGCGATGGCGCGCGCGGCGGGCATTCTGATCAACTGGGATGACTTCTCCGATATCTCCTCCGTGGTACCGCTGATGGCGCGTCTGTACCCGAACGGTCCGGCGGACATCAACCACTTCCAGGCCGCGGGCGGCGTGCCGGTGCTGATGCGCGAGCTGCTGAAAGGCGGCCTGCTGCATGAGGATGTCAACACGGTGGCGGGCTTTGGCCTGCATCGCTATACCCTTGAACCCTGGCTGAACAACGGTGAGCTGGACTGGCGCGAAGGAGCGAGCGACTCGCTCGATCCTCAGGTTATCGCAACCTTCGAACAGCCATTCTCTCCTCACGGCGGCACCAAAGTGCTGAGCGGTAACCTTGGACGTGCCGTGATGAAAACCTCTGCCGTGCCGGAAGAGAATCAGGTGATTGAAGCCCCGGCGGTGGTGTTTGAAAGCCAGCACGACGTTTTACCTGCTTTTGACGCGGGTCTGCTTGATAAAGACTGTGTGGTCGTGGTGCGTCATCAGGGACCAAAAGCGAACGGGATGCCAGAATTACATAAACTTATGCCGCCGCTTGGTGTATTATTGGACCGCCGTTTCAAAATTGCACTGGTGACCGATGGACGCCTCTCGGGGGCATCCGGTAAAGTGCCTTCAGCGATTCATGTCACCCCGGAAGCCTACGACGGCGGCCTGCTGGCGAAAGTGCGTGATGGTGACATGATCCGCGTTAACGGTCAGACAGGCGAATTAACCCTGCTGGTGGACGAAGCAGAGCTGGCGGCGCGTCAGCCACATATTCCTGACCTGAGCGCATCCCGCGTGGGTACCGGACGCGAAATGTTTGGTGCGTTGCGTGAGAAACTCTCCGGTGCGGAGCAGGGCGCAACCTGTATTACGTTTTAAGACGACTTGATTTTAACGATCTGGCGAGAGAAAACTCTGATGAAAAACTGGAAAACAAGTGCAGAAGCAATCCTGACTACTGGCCCTGTCGTGCCGGTTATTGTGGTAAACAAACTTGAGCACGCTGTCCCAATGGCGAAGGCGCTGGTTGCGGGTGGCGTTCGTGTTCTGGAAGTGACCCTGCGTACGGCCTGTGCGATGGATGCGATTCGCGCTATCGCCAAAGAAGTGCCGGAAGCGATCATCGGTGCAGGTACGGTTCTGAATGCGCAGCAGCTGGCGGAAGTGACCGAAGCGGGCGCACAGTTTGCCATCAGCCCGGGGCTGACCGAGCCCCTGCTGAAAGCCGCAACCGAAGGTTCTATTCCGCTGATCCCGGGTATCAGCACCGTTTCTGAACTGATGCTGGGCATGGACTACGGCCTGAAAGAATTCAAATTCTTCCCGGCTGAAGCGAACGGCGGCACCAAAGCGTTGCAGGCGATTGCGGGCCCATTCTCCCAGGTGCGTTTCTGCCCAACGGGCGGCATCTCTCCGGCAAACTACCGTGACTACCTGGCGCTGAAAAGCGTGCTGTGCATCGGTGGCTCCTGGCTGGTTCCGGCGGATGCGCTGGAAGCAGGCGACTGGGATCGCATCACTAAACTGGCTCGCGAAGCGGTAGAAGGCGCGAAACAGTAACAAATGCCCAATGCATAAAGCAGGCCCTCTGGCCTGATGCTGGTCACTTTATGTGACCAGCATGTATAAGTTCTTCTTCTCTACACAACATTTCTAATATCCCTAACCCCGGCGTATTATTTTTCATTATTAAATAATCCTTCACTTATATATTTGATGAATAAATCATTCTGAATTTATGTGTGATAAAATTGTCTGGTCCTTTTTTATTTATTCTGTGAATAGATTCACTTCCCGTGAATTAATTCAACCTGAAGTTGGGTATTTTAATGGGGGAGCGATGGGTGTATTGTTTTTAATGAACGGAATGTTTGTTAAAAGGATAGCTAATAATGTCAGGGGAATCTGAGGTAGCTCAAAGGCAGGACACGTTAAACAGATATTTATTGTATTTCCCGCGTAGCAAAAATGTTATTTCAGATGTTCATTCTTTTACAGGAAAAGAGATATTAAGCGAGCCTTATCGCTATACCATTCGCTTTACCAGTCCGGATCTAAACATTGCCATTAATGCTGTTCTTAATCAAAGGGCTGAGTTTATTCTGCGTGCACCCAATCTGGAAGCCTCATGGCATGGGCAAACCTCCTGGCTGCCGGTTCGCCAGATTAATGGCACGATCACCCAATTTTCGCGGCTGATGTCTTCAGGTGACGAAGCACTGTATGAATGCGTGCTGGAGCATGAGCTGGCGCTGCTGGATCAAAATTACCGTTCTGCGGTTTATATGAACATGACAGTCCCGGAGCTCGTTACAAAGCTTATGAAGGACAGTGGTCACTTTGGCGGCTACAACATTGATTTTGACCAACTGAGCCACAGTTATCCACGACGGGAAATGATCGTTCAGTGGAAAGAAACCGATTTGCGGTTCATCCGTCGGCTGCTGGCAGAGATAGGGATCTGGTTCCGATTTGAGAATCACAACAAAGTGAAAACGGAAACCGTCGTTATTTTTGGGGATTCTGCGCGTCGTTACAACTTCAGCGACAAACAGATGCCTTATGTCCGACATTCAGGCATGACCAGTTATAGCGAATACATTACCGATCTGGAGGAGCAGCACGGCCTGATCCCCAAAAATGTGTTGGTTCGCACCTATAACTACCGTGACCCGCAATCGCCGCAGACGGATAAGACCGTTAAAACGAGCGATATTCCCGAAGGTGTAACGACAGGCCAACACTATCACTATGCCGATCACTATCTGACTGCGGGGGATTTTCACGGTGAAGAGGCGGAAACCGCCGCATTTTACGCTCGTCTGCGTTATGAACGCCTGTTGAACGGACAGAGTCTTCTGGGGGCGACAACCAGCGATCCCGAGCTTCAGCCAGGCATTATGTTTTATCCCTCAGGGCCTGTACCTGACGGGTTTAAGTCCGGGTTTGTGATAACTGCGATGACTATCCGCGGCAGCCGTGCTGAACACTATCGCGCCGTACTTTCTGGGATCCCCTATATCCAGGGCTATAGCTTCCGTCCTGAATACTTATCCCGGCCGGGGATAGCCGGAACGGTGCCCGCCAGAGTGAAGGCTATCGGGGGAGATAAAACCTATGCCGGACTTGATGCGGTTGGGCGCTACAGGGTTAAGTTCGATTTTGACCTTGATGAAAAACGGGTCGGATTCGAAAGCGCCCTGGTACGCCTCGGCAGGCCGTACGCCGGTGACACCTTTGGTATTCACTTTCCGCTACTGGAGGGGACTGAAGTTGCCGTTGGTTTCGAAGGCGGCGACCCGGACAGACCTTATATCGCCCATGTCATGCACGACGGCAGCCACCCGGATTTAGTCACAAACCGTAACGATACCCGAAACGTGATCCGCACAGCCGCGTTGAACAAGATCCGTCTTGAAGATCGTCGCGGGCAGGAACACATCAAAATCTCTACCGAGTACGGCAAAGGGCAAGTGAGTGTGGGCCACCTGGTTGATGCTGAAGGCAAAAAGCGCGGGGAAGGTGTGGAGGCTCGCACCGACGACTGGATGGCGCTGCGTGCTGCCAAAGGCGTGATGATCACCACGGAAGCATAGTCCCGCGCGGGGGGTAAGCAACTGGATATGACAGCGGCTATTACACAACTTGAAAAGGCGTTATCGCTGGCGATGACCCTACAACAAAGTGCGCTTACGGCAGGTGCGAGTAATGTGGAAACCGATCGGCAAAATGCGCTCAGCCAGACGCTGAGTCATCTCGCGGAGCCCGGTATTTTGGCATATGGAAAAAGTGGAATTGCGCTGGTTACGCCGGACAGCCTGCAACTTTCCGCCGGGAAAGACCTGATTGCCACAGCGGGCGGGAATGCCAGCGTGAATGTGGTGAAAAAATTCTCGCTGGCCGTAGGGGAAAAACTGTCGCTGTTTGCCCGCAAACTCGGCATCCAGATGATTGCCGGTGCGGGGGATATTACGACGCAGGCGCAGCGGGGCGAAATGCACATGCTGTCGCAGCAGGATTTCACGCTGACGAGCACCGCCGGGAAAATGAACGGCAGTGCCAGAAAGGGAATGCAGTTTGTCTGCGGGGGCGGCGGGATCCGTATCAGCCCGACCGGACTGGTCACCATTTTCTCGCCGACGGGCATTGAGCTCAAAGCGCCGAGCCTGAAATACGACGGTCCGGAAAGTGTGTCGGTACCGACGCCATCCTTTGAGAAAGGCGCCTTTAAACTTCGCTACAAACTGCACGCCGGCGATGATCCGGAGCAAATTCTGGCAAACAAAAAATTCAGGCTGACCAGTGCATCCGGACAGGTGGTGGAAGGCGTGACGGACAGCTGCGGTCGTTCACCCCTGCTCGATGCTGACGACCTCGACAGCTATAAAATGGAGATAATGGAATGACGGAGGCGAAGACAAAACCCTACGCTCCACGGGTGGTATCAGAAGGCGATATTCCGGTACACAAAACCCTGGGCGAAGTCGCCCAGACGCGCAACGTCGGGATACCGCGCCCGATGCCCGGCATTGTGATCCTCGTCCATGGCGTGAACGACGTGGGTGAAGCCTACCAGAACCAGGAGAAAGGTATACTTGCCGGGCTGGGTAAGCGACTTAACCGGCAGGATTTTTACGCCCACGAATGGAAAGACTACAGAATTATCACTCCAGGGCGTTCCCCCATCATCCCGTTTTACTGGGGATATAAACCGGTTACGCATGCTGACTACCGGGCGGACCAGAAGCGCTACCGGGAGGAAGTCGGGAAGCTGAGTGACAAAGCGCATCTTCCCTATGATGCGTACCAGGAAGATAACGAGACGAATAAAAAGTCGCTGGGTAATGACGGAAAAGGGCCGTTTCAGTACCAGAACGATAACTTTAAGAACGCACTTGATAAGAGTTTTGCCAAGGGGGGCGGGACCTTTGCCAACGCGACGACGACGATCCCGGATATGCTGGGGCCCGGCGCCGGTGGCTTCGGCGTTGCCGCTGCGGGATTTGCCTCGCTGCACTTCAATGATGGCGATTTTACCCATCCCATTTATGAAAACCCGCACCGCATTTACCAGTTTTTTGCCGCTCAACGGCTGGCGGATTTGATTATTCAGGTTCGAAGTGAGCCGATTACGGCGAAAGATGTGATTAACGTTGTGGCCCATAGTCAGGGCACGATTATTACTATGCTGGCAAATATGCTGGTGAAACAGGCCGGGTATGCTCCGGTAAACTGTGTGATTCTTAATCACTCACCGTATTCTCTTGAGTCGCGCGTGGCTGAAAATATTCAGCCGGGTTATCAACAGACCGACGATGCCAGACAGCAGACATTTAAAAATTTCTGTCGCCTGATGCATACGCAATGGAAAGGGGGTGGGAAAATGGCAGAGAGCGAATTACAGGCTCTGGAGGCCTCCTGTACCCTGCGTAAACCTTCCGATAATCCGCTGCGAACGGATGACAGATATTGCCGAAGCAACGACGGTAAAGTGTATAACTACTTTTGCCCGAACGATGGCGTCGTGTCGCTGGAGAATGTGCAGGGGTTTGGCTGGCGGGGCATTCCTCAGAATATTGCCAGTGATATACCGAATCTGTTTCAGCGTGTGTTTTACCAGCATGGTGAAGTAGGAAACATCCCTGACGCTAACCCCTTTGAGCTACCACCGCGAAATGAGGGGGATGCAAAATATGCCTTTCTCACGAACGCCAGTTACAGCGCTCGCGATGTGGTAATAAACGGTGAGGAGTTACCGGAACCTTTTATTTTCAAACTCCAGGGGGAGGATAATCACCCGGATAACGATCCTAAAACCAGTGATAAACCGTATACCTATTATGTCGATCCGGACAGCCCGGACGCCTACATTTCCTATTCCGCCAAAGCCAGCGCCATTAAGCGCACGGTAACGACAACCTTTGCTGTGAACCGCTATCAAAATATTGGCTGGCAGCCTGGTCACGTTTTATCTGCTTCAGAGCTTAAAGAAGAGAGTTTTGAACGCAAGCATGAGGTTATTTATGGTGAGGTGTCAGGTTCGCGTGATTTTCAGTTAGTTACCCTTACCTGGAAGAAAACACCGGAAGAACTGCAAGCGGAATGGCAGAAAATTGACCCGGTAGGCTACAGCCAGCACTCCTCTATTGTGATGAGCGAATTTGCGCCATCGCACGCTATGGCGTTTGATTTGGCTATTGGGCAGTGCAAATCATTCGATTATCAGGCGGGGAAATTTTGGGAAGGGTTGTTACATCGTGCGGACTGGCGCGATCCGCAGAACGGTTATGAACCAGCATTAGAATATTATCGAAGCGGAAAATTACCAGAGACACAAACTAAATTTTATATGAACTGGCCTGATGAAGTACTACCGAAAGGCGACTATGGTGTGAAAAATCATTTTAACAATTCTACAACTATAAAACCGTCCCGAGATCTAACCGCAGGAAATCAGGTAATGACAAATCTGCAATGGGATATGCCTAAACCCAAAAGTGAGAGCCAACTAGTTCAAGGATAGAGCATGAAAACATTATTTATAGGACTGGCGATTACTACCATTGTTCTGGCGACGGGCTGCCAGGCGAAAGAGCCACCGACACAGGTTGTTTACCGGTTCGATGATCACCGTTTTCTCGAATTGAAAGGCTGGGGCTGCGAAGGTGAACTCTGGTATACGGATACTCTTCGGGGTATTCATACCAGGCCCGTCAGTCAATTTTATCGGATTTTCACCAAAAAATTTGTTCATCCTTCTGAACGATATATTGCCATACCCACCTGGGATGACCCAGGAACAATGATTTCAAAAGATTATGGTAAAACATGGTCTCCCCAGTTTTTTTCGGTAGGGCCTAATGAGCCCGATGGTACTAACCAACCATCCTATGAGGATATTATTTCTTTCACCGTCGTCAACGATCAGGGCTTTTTACTAACCAAACACCGGCTGTATATGTCATCAAAGCCATTTGAAGACCCGCGCATTCTGCCCGGCGGGCCGGGGATTGCCTATACCGTGGATGACGGAATGGGAAATAAAGTAAGCGATACGCTGGACCCCCGTTTCCCTGGCTGGGCCTGGGGAATGGTCTATATGACTAAGCAGGGGCTTAAGCACAGCACACAGCAATTTAAGGCTAACTGGCAAGATTTACCCGACAGCGTACCCGACGTGAAAGGCTATACCGGCTGGGATTATATGCGCTGTGATATGGATGCGGGGCGATAACTGATGAAAGGATTATGTACCGTTCTCGCAGCGACGTCCGTTGTGCTGGCGACCGGATGCCAGGCCAAAGAACCGCCCACACAGGTTGTTTATCGGTTCGATGAACATCGTTATCTCGAACTGAAAGGGTGGGATTGCGAAGGTGAACTCTGGTTTAGCGATACTAAGAAAGGTATCCATTCACAAATTGCCAGTCAGTTTTATCGAATCTTTACCAAAAAATTCGTGCATCCTTCAGAGCACTATCTTGCAATTCCGTGGTGGGGAAATGTTACTGGTGGTTTTTCAGTATCAAAAGACTATGGGAAAACGTGGGAAAGAGGTGGTGCATCTATGTCACCAGGGAGCAATGAACCTGATGGAAGTAACGCTCCTTATTATGATGATGTCATATCTTTCACTGTCGTCAACGATCAGGGCTTTTTACTGACCAAACACCGGCTTTATATGTCATCAAAGCCATTTGAAGACCCGCGCATTCTGCCCGGCGGGCCGGGGATTGCCTATACCGTGGATGACGGAATGGGAAACAAAGTCAGCGGGAAGCTGGAACCCGGTTCTTCTGGTCCTGCTTGGGGGCTGGATTACATCACCAAAGAAGGTCTGCACGAAGATATAGCTCAATTTAAGACAAACTATCAGGACCTACCCGACAGTGTACCCGACGTGAAAGGCTATACCGGCTGGGATCATATGCGCTGTGATATGGATGCGGGGCGATAACTGATGAAAGGATTATGTACCGTTCTCGCAGCGACGTCCGTTGTGCTGGCAACCGGATGCCTGGCGAAAGAACCGCCGACGCAGGTAGTTTATCGGTTTGATGATCATCGCTACCTTGAGTTGAAAGGCTGGGGCTGTGAAGGTGAACTCTGGTATACGGATACGAAGCGAGGCATTCACACCGAACCCGTTAGTCAGTTTTATCGACTCTTTACCCGTAAATTTATTCACCCATCAGAGCGATATATTGCTCTGACGGGATGGGGAGTGAGTGGATTCATAGTATCTAAGGACTATGGGAAAACGTGGCACTCCGTAGCGTTCTCACCAAATCATAATGAACCTAATGGTGATGACTACGCGCCGTATGAGGATATTATTTCTTTCACCGTCGTCAACGACCAGGGTTTTTTACAGACCAAACACCGGCTGTATATGTCGTCAAAACCGTTTGAAGACCCGCGGATTCTGCCCGGTGGGCCGGGGATTACCTATACCGTGGATGACGGAATGGGAAATAAAGTCAGCGGGAAGCTGGACCCCCGTTTCCCTGGCTGGGCCTGGGGAATGGTCTATATGACTAAGCAGGGGCTTAAGCACAGCACGCAGCAATTTAAAGCTAACTGGCAAGATTTACCCGACAGCGTACCCGAAGTGAAGGGGTACACCGGCTGGGATCATATGCGCTGTGATATGGATGCGGGACGATAACTGATGAAAGGATTATGTACCGTTCTCGCAGCGACGTCCGTTGTGCTGGCGACCGGATGCCAGGCTAAAGAACCGCCCACACAGGTTGTTTACCGGTTCGATGATCACCGTTTTCTCGAATTGAAAGGCTGGGATTGCGAAGGTGAACTCTGGTTTAGCGATACTAAGAAAAGTATCCATTCACAAATTGCCAGTCACTTTTATCGAATCTTTACCAAAAAATTCGTGCATCCTTCAGAGCACTATCTTGCAATTCCGTGGTGGGGAAATGTTACTGGTGGTTTTTCAGTATCAAAAGACTATGGGAAAACGTGGGAAAGAGGTGGTGCATCTATGTCACCAGGGAGCAATGAACCTGATGGAAGTAACGCTCCTTATTATGATGATGTCATATCTTTCACCGTCGTCAACGATCAGGGTTTTTTACAGACCACACACCGGCTGTATATGTCGTCAAAACCATTTGAAGACCCGCGCATTCTGCCCGGCGGGCCGGGGATTGCCTATACCGTGGATGACGGAATGGGAAATAAAGTAAGCGATACGCTGGACCCCCGTTCCCCTGGCTGGGCGTGGGGAATGGTCTACATGACTAAGCAGGGGCTCGAGGGCAGCACGCAGCAACTTAAGGCTAACTGGCAAGATTTACCCGACAGCGTACCCGACGTGAAAGGCTATACCGGCTGGGAGCACATGCAATGCAACATGGATGCGGGAAAATAGGGAGATAAAGCGATGAAAGGCGTCATTAGGTTAAACCCTCCGCTGATAAGCGGAGGAAAAGTCACTAAGGCCTCCGGGGCAGACTTTATGGGGCAGCCCGTGGCCTTAAAAGATGATCTTGCGCAGTGTCCGCTCCATAAAGGGACGTTCGCAATCACTGAATGTCACCCAACCTGGACCATGCATGGCCGTGGGGTTGTGGTAGATGGCTGTCGCGCGGCGTGTGGATGTGAAATCAAAAGTACCTTACCTGTGGCGGGAGCTTCGTAATGCGCGCGTGGTGGTTATACAAACAACAGCCAGAGCCGGATTCCACTGTGCCAGTCGTCATGATTGTTTTCCTCTATGTGATAGCCGTCGCAATGGGCCTCGCGATCCGGGCTCTCACCTGGCCTGAACAGGAACACGTTACGGCTCTCTTTTTTGTGCCTTCAGTTATTCTGCCCATCTGTGTTGTATCGTTGCTAGTTTTTACAAGTTTCATATTTCATGACGCCAACATTCATTATGCTGAAACCCGAAAATTCATAGCAAAAGAGCAGGAGATTAATTTAAAGGCGTATGCGCGAAAAAATATCGCTATCGCAGCATGGTCTGCAATCACCCCCCTGGAGGAACCCGCGCTGAATATGTTGAAACTGGAAGGCGAATTTCCGCTGGCACCGAAAACGCCGGTTAATATTCAGCTGGAAGATCGCTTCGACCAGACCAGGAATGAACAGATGTTTTACCGCTTACTGGACCCGATGGCAGAAAAATTGAAGGACTATAACTACCGTATTTTTGAAACTGTTGTCTGGGTTCACGGAGGGAGTGGATCCTGCATTGATGAACTGAGGCGCACTCTGGAGCGGTTGGGTATTGAAACGGCAAGCACGTGTAAAATTGAGTACAGCACAGAATGTCCTGACTACGCGATCGTTAGCCAATGGATGAACTTATCTGATTACAGAGTTGAAAACCGGTTGATTGTTATCGTTGATTTACATGAAGAAAGCGGCGAATCAAAGAGCATGGAAAATGCATGTGCATTCCTGCTGACCAGTCATTATGTCCGGGAGGAGGGCGAAAAACCGGTATATTTATATCAGCCTATGTCTGACGTGACCGATGTAGAGGACAAAATGGCGGTCTTCCTTGAGACGGGTTCGGTACTTACGCCGAAAAATCTCTGGTATACCGGGCTCTCCCGTATTGAAAAATATCCATTAATGCAGGCACTGGATAAAAAAGCGCTCACGGTGGAACGGCTGGATATCGATGCCTCTCTGGGCGCAAAGAGTGCCGGGTATCGGTGGCTGGCTCTGGCATTTGCGGCGGATGCGGTCAAATATGCCCAGGGGGAGCAACTGGCAGCTTATTCAGACAAAAACAAATTTTGTATTACTTCGCTTTCCTCCATGGAGACAGCTATCCCAAAAAAACTTACCTGGTGTAACTGGAGTAATCCCCTTTATCCTGCGGGGATGGCGGCTTTATTCTGCGTGTTATCCCTCATTGCCTATCGTATCAGTTTCCTGGCGCAAAACGATCCGCCAGCAATCTGGGAACTGATTGCGAGCATCATCATTCCCTTCGTTATTTTTATTGGCC
Organism: Enterobacter cloacae complex sp. IR5450; assembly: GCF_049238665.1. Taxonomy (NCBI): domain Bacteria; kingdom Pseudomonadati; phylum Pseudomonadota; class Gammaproteobacteria; order Enterobacterales; family Enterobacteriaceae; genus Enterobacter; species Enterobacter cloacae complex sp. IR5450. Next base: position 98,234 of record NZ_JBMKIC010000011.1, on the reverse strand, counting down.
TCGGTATTTTTGTTTTCATCTCGAAAACGAATGAAGCCTACGAGGACATGGAATACGAATGGAAGCGATAGAAACGGAACAATGTTAATCATGTAATGTGGCTGGTCGCTTAGTTGACCAGCCTTTAGTTATTTACCCTGTCACTTTTACCGCAGTGGCCGCTATTTTCGCTCTCGCGACGGCTTCGTCCACGTTTTCCCCGGTTGCTAATGCCACGCCCAGACGACGGCTTCCGTCGATCTCCGGTTTGCCGAACAGTCTGACCTGTAAGCCTGCACCAACCGCACCTTCGATGTTATCAAAGGTGACATTCTGGCTGGTCAGCTGCGGCAGGATCACCGCCGAGGCTGCCGGGCCGTACTGACGGATGCCGCCAACCGGCAGGCCGAGGAAAGCGCGCACGTGCAGCGCGAACTCGGAGAGATCCTGTGAAATCAGCGTAACCATCCCGGTATCGTGCGGGCGAGGGGAGACTTCGCTGAAGATCACCTCGTCGCCGCAAACAAACAATTCCACGCCGAACAGGCCGTAGCCGCCCAGCGCCAGCACCGTCTTGCGGGCGATCTCCTGCGCGCGTGCCAGCGCCAGCGCGCTCATCTGCTGCGGCTGCCAGGATTCTCGATAATCGCCGTCTTCCTGACGATGACCAATCGGGTCGCAGAAATAAACGCCGTCCACGGCACTGACGGTAAGCAGGGTAATTTCGAAATCAAACTTCACCACGCCTTCCACGATGACGCGCCCGGCACCGGCACGACCGCCCTGCTGGGCATAGTCCCAGGCCTGGTCCAGCGTGCTGCTGTCGCGGATAAAGCTCTGCCCTTTGCCGGAGGAGCTCATTACCGGCTTAATGATGCACGGGTAGCCAATCTCTTCGACGGCCTGGAGAAACGCAGCTTTATCCCCGGCAAAACGGTAGCTGGAGGTCGGGAGCTGTAATTCTTCTGCCGCCAGGCGACGAATGCCTTCCCGGTTCATGGTCAGTTTTGCCGCAGTGGCGCAAGGCACTACGCGCTGGCCTTCCTGCTCAAGGGCAACCAGCATCTCAGTGGCAATGGCCTCAATTTCAGGCACCACGAAATCCGGTTTTTCCTCGGCAATTAACGCCCGCAGCGCATTGCCGTCAAGCATATCGATGACGTACGAGCGATGCGCAACGTGCATGGCAGGGGCGTTCGCGTAACGGTCCACCGCAATCACTTCCACACCCAAACGCTGGCATTCAATGGCCACTTCTTTACCCAGTTCACCCGATCCCAACAGCATGACGCGCGTCGCGGCGGGACGCAGCGCGGTTCCTAAACGAGTCATAAAAATCCCCCTGAAAAAGATGCGGGCAGTATAAACGAAAACGTTTGCGTCTGTCTTGTATGGGGATATCCGGACAGCGGTGAAATTTGCGCTTCTTTAGCACTGACAGACATTTCCTGACACCCGCTCGCTTAGGCTGTGAAGGTTACGCACTGTTACGTGAGGAAAAATATGTCAGGCTGGATGAATCAACTGCAATCCCTGTTGGGACAAAAAGGCTCGTCGTCGGGCGAGCAGGGTCTGAGCAAGCTGCTGGTGCCGGGTGCGCTCGGCGGGCTGGCCGGTTTGCTGGTTGCCAATAAATCATCGCGGAAACTGCTTACCAAATACGGTACCGGCGCGCTGCTGGCGGGCGGAGGGGCTATTGCAGGTTCCGTCTTATGGAGCAAATACAAAGATAAGGTGCGCAACGCGCATCAGGATGAACCGCAGTACGGGAAGCAGGTATCGCCGTTAGATTTACGCACCGAGCGGCTGATCCTCGCTCTGGTCTTTGCGGCCAAGAGTGACGGGCATATTGATGCCAGTGAACGTGCCGCAATTGAACAGCAGATGCGGGAAGCGGGCGTTGAGGAGCAGGGCAGGGCGCTGGTGGCGCAGGCCATTGAACAGCCGCTCGATCCGCAGCGTCTGGCGCAAGGCGTGAAAAACGAAGAAGAGGCGCTGGAACTCTATTTTCTGAGCTGTGCCGCCATCGATATCGATCACTTTATGGAGCGCAGCTACCTGAACGCCCTGGGCGATGCGCTGAAGATCCCCCAGGACGTTCGCGAGGGAATTGAGCAGGATATTCAGCAGCAGAAGCAGACCCTCGCGGGCTAGAAGGCCATGTTTCGCTTGCATCATACGCGTGTTTTGCCAACCTTATAGGATGTAAAACGAAAAAGTAAGAATGCCATGCCTCCAAAAGCCCGACGTACTCCTTATGCGATCACCACGCATGGCGATACGCGTATCGATAACTACTACTGGCTGCGGGACGATTCTCGTTCCCGGCCAGAGGTGCTCGACTATCTGCACGAGGAAAACGACTATGGCCGCCAGGTCATGGCCAGCCAGCAGGCGCTTCAGGATCAGCTCCTGAACGAAATGGTGCAGCGTATCCCCCAGCGTGATGTCTCTGCCCCGTGGTGCAAAAACGGTTATCGCTATCGCCATATTTATGAGCCGGGAAACGAATATCCCATCTACCAGCGCCAGTCTGTGCTGAGCGCCGAGTGGGACGAATGGGAGATCCTGCTGGATGCCAACAAACGTGCTGCCCACAGTGAGTTTTATACGCTGGGCGGCATGTCCATTTCCCCCGATAACGCCATTATGGCGCTGGCTGAGGATTACCTCTCCCGCCGCCAGTACGGTTTGCGTTTCCGCAATCTTGAAACGGGAAACTGGTATCCCGAAATGCTGGATAATGTCTCCCCCGATTTCGTCTGGGGTAACGATTCAGAAACGGTCTACTACGTTAAAAAGCATGCCTCAACGCTGCTGCCTTATCAGGTCTGGCGTCATACGGTGGGGACCGATTCCGCCGACGATGAACTGGTATATGAGGAAAAAGACGAGACGTTCTATGTCAGCCTGCATAAAACGTCATCTCGCCACTACGTGATCATTTTCCTCTCCAGCGCCACCACCTCAGAAGTGCTGCTGCTGGATGCAGAGCTGCCGGATGCGCAGCCGCTGTGCTTCCTGCCGCGCCGTAAAGATCATGAGTACAGCCTGGATCACTTCCAGCACAGCTTTTACCTGCGTTCGAACCGCGAGGGCAAAAACTTTGGCCTTTATAAAACCAAAGTGCGCGATGAACGCAAATGGGAAGTGTTAATTCCCGCGCGCGATCAGGTGATGCTGGAGGGGTTCACCCTGTTTACCGACTGGCTGGTGGTGGAAGAGCGTCAGCGCGGACTGACCAGTATCCGCCAAATCAACCGCAAAACCCGCGAAGTGGTGGGCATTGCGTTCGATGACCCGGCTTACGTAACGTGGATCGGCTTTAACCCGGAACCGGAATCGTCCCGCCTGCGGTACGGCTATTCGTCGATGACCACCCCGGATACGTTGTTTGAACTGGATATGGACACCGGGCAGCGTCAGGTGATTAAACAGGCTGAGGTCCGGGGTTTTGAGTCGGAAAATTATCGCAGTGAGCACCTGTGGGTGACCGCACGCGACGGCGTTGAAGTCCCTGTATCGCTCGTCTATCACAAGGCGCACTTCAACAAAGGTAAAAACCCCATCCTCGTCTATGGCTATGGCTCCTATGGATCAAGCATGGACGCCGATTTCAGCAGCAGCAGGCTGAGCCTGCTCGACCGCGGTTTTGTTTATGCGATTGCCCATATTCGCGGGGGCGGCGAACTGGGTCAGCACTGGTATGAAGACGGAAAATTTCTCAAAAAGAAAAATACCTTTAACGACTACCTTGATGTCTGCGATGCGCTGATCGCGCAGGGTTATGGCGATCCGCAGCTCTGCTTTGGCATGGGGGGCAGCGCCGGGGGCATGCTAATGGGCGCCGTCATCAACCAGCGGCCTGAACTGTTTAAAGGCGTTATCGCCCAGGTGCCGTTTGTGGACGTGGTGACGACCATGCTGGATGAGTCCATTCCACTGACCACCGGGGAGTTTGAGGAGTGGGGGAATCCGCAGGATGAAACCTATTATCGCTACATGAAAGAGTACAGCCCGTACGATAACGTCGAGGCGAAAGCCTATCCGCATATGCTGGTGACCACCGGCCTGCACGATTCCCAGGTGCAGTACTGGGAGCCCGCGAAATGGGTGGCGAAGCTGCGTGAGCTGAAAACTGACGATAATCTGCTGCTGCTGTGTACCGATATGGACTCAGGGCACGGAGGGAAATCAGGGCGATTTAAATCCTATGAAGGGGTGGCGCTGGAGTACGCCTTTTTGATTGGCCTGGCGCAGGATACGCTGCCAGGCCGGGCGGGGACTCAGGCTTCGCCTAAATAATGCTTCAGCGTCAGGCGCAGTTCCGGGCTCATTCTGTCGAGGTTGTTGTACAGCCAGCGCAGATAACCCGGATCTTTGTCCGCCACTTCCGATACTGGCTTCCCGCGATATTTACCGAACGTAAAGGTAGTCAGTAGCGCGGGGCGCCCGGTAATGGTCGCCATATCGTCTGGCGTCCAGCCGGAAGTATTCATGATATCAATCAGGAGCGCTGCGGTGATGTAGCAGTCATAAAGGGCACGGTGATGATGCAGCCCTTCCGGCGTCCGCACGCTGAGTTTGCGCGACTTATACAGCGCCATATTGCTGTATTTGATCCCAGGCCACAGACGGCGCGCCAGCTTCATGGTGCAAATCCATTCGCCGGGCATCTCCGGCAGCACGCGGCGGTCAAAGCTGGCGTTATGGGCGACATACCACTGGCTACCGTGGTAAAGAGGGATGATCTCTTCAATCCACGGCTTATCCGCCACCATCGATTCCGTAATGCGATGTATAGCCATCGCCTGCGCACTGATGGGACGATCCGGGCGCACCAGATGGCTCATTGGGTTGACTATCTTTCCGTCAATCACGTCGACAGAAGCGACTTCCACAATTCCACCCTGCAAATCACAGGTTTCGGTATCGATAACGCGCAGCATTGATCGCTCCTGATCCTAAAATGCCTAGCCTAATGGAATGATATCGCCTTGCCAACCCTGTTGGCCTAAAGAACCGGTTAGCAGCAGTTCTCCCTTATCGGCACGTACAATCAGCTGACCTTTTTCATCCCATAACGCGCTACCGCCGCGCGCGTTCGCCATTATTACCGCGATGGCGTACTTGTGCGCGAAGCGTTGTAACGAACCGATCGATTGTCGCCAGCGGTGCTCGCCCACTGCCAGGCTGCTGGTGAACAGCGTTGCCTCCGGGTCCAGTTCCGGGGCGTCAGCCTGGTTATCCACGATGGTTAACCTTTTATCGCCAGGAATAACACCCGCACCGTTGCCCTGCGGATAACGCCGGATGGTCGACAGGTTAGGGGTGAAAAGCGCGAGTCCTTTCTGGCGCTGGCCGTGTTGCTGGAGCGTAATACCAGCAATCACCGTGATGAAACGTGACTGGGCGGCGTGAAGGAGGGGGGCAAGCTGCAAATCGTCAGGAGGTGGGGGTAAGGATGTTCCGCCTGGGCCGGTAAGCGAAAGCTCCGGAAAGACGATCAAATCGCACCCATGCCAGGCAGCTTCGGCAATAAAGTGCAGGTGATGTTTTACGTGCTCATCAACACAGTTGTGCCGCGGGGCATACTGAGCCGCGGCAATATTCCATCGTGACATCGTGACTTCCTTATACACTAAGTCGCTGGGATTTTAAGATTACACCTAAATTTATCAGGGTTTTCTTATCCTGCCACATAACGCGTAAGGAAGTGTAACGAGACGTTAAGCTTATTTAACTTTAGGTTCGTACGGCAGGCGCGAGAGATTGACGGAGGCGAGGCGATGCGCAATGAGACGTTCGCGAAACCAGTCGCGCAGATGTGCGGGTTGTTCACGCTCTACCACTTCAGCTACGACGGGCATGTTGTAACGCTCTTTGAATGCGACACCCGCGGCGGCGAGATCGACATTCACTTTGTCCATCTCGTCCTGAGGAAGGGCGGCCAGGTTAACGTTCATTTCCTTCTCCTTTTTCTGCGGCGGCAACGTTACCGCGATTGTTCAACGATGACAAGGGAGCAAAGGATGTTCCTCGACTCGTTAATTATACAGAGTTATTCTTTAGCATTCAGGCATAACGAAAAGGAATGATTGTGATGCACTTTACCCCTTCCCGCGTCGCGTGCGCGCTGGCATTTCTGCTCTCTTCAGCAACCGCGACCTCAGCTCTGGCCCATGCGCATCTTAAGCAGCAATCCCCGCAGGAAAATACCGTTGCGGTGGCACCAGAGGTCATTACCCTGAACTTCTCGGAAGGCATTGAGCCTGCCTTCAGCGGCGTGGTGGTGACGGACGCGCAGCAGCACAAGATCCAGACCGGCGCGGTGAAGCGTGACGAGAAGGATAACGCAAAGCTGATTGTTCCTCTTGAGAAACCGTTGCCGACCGGCACCTACACGGTGGACTGGCACGTGGTCTCCGTGGACGGCCACAAAACCAAGGGCAGCTATCACTTTAGTGTGAAATAGTATGCTGGCCCTGAGCTACGTCGCGTTACGCTTTATCCATTTTGCTGCGCTGATGCTGCTTTTCGGCAACGCGCTTTACAGCGTCTGGTTTGCACCGTCTTCGTTGCAGCGCCTCATGACCCGGCGTTTCCAGCGGCAGCAGAAACTCGCGGCCTTAATCAGCCTGATGGCGGCTCTGCTGATGTTTGGCCTGCAAAGTGGGTTGATGGGCAACGGCTGGGGCGATGTCATTCGTCCGGCGGTCTGGCGCAGCGTGCTGGGAACGCAATTTGGCGGCGTCTGGTTGTGGCAAATGGTGCTGGCCGCTGTGACGGCGGGCGCTGCATGGCTTACCCCGCAAAAAGGCTCACGGCTGTTACTGCTCGTGATGGGGCAGCTGGTGCTGTTGGCGGGCGTGGGACATGCCGCGATGAACGGTGGCGCACCGGGAGCATTGCATCGTCTCAACCATGCGCTTCATCTGCTCTGCGCCGCGACCTGGGTGGGTGGTTTACTGCCGCTGCTGTTTTGTATGCGTCTGGCGAAAGGCCGCTGGCAGCCAGCCGCTATCTTTACCATGATGCGCTTCTCCCGCGTGGGGCATTACGCCGTGGCAGGCGTGCTGCTGACCGGGATAATCAATACGCTCTTTATTGTTGGCATAAACGTGCCGTGGCATGCGCCTTATGTCCAGCTGTTGTTGTTCAAATGTGCGCTGGTCATGATGATGGTGGCAATTGCGCTGGCGAATCGGTATTTTCTTGTGCCACGCTTTCGCCCGGAGGCCGGGCGGGAACAACAGATTTTTATCAGGATGACACAGGCAGAGGTGGTGCTGGGCGCGCTGGTACTGGCGGCCGTCAGCCTGTTCGCGACCTGGGAACCCTTCTGACAAGGTTAAATAACATATGAAAAAGACACTGCTTTCTCTTTTACTTCTCACCTGTGCCAGCAGTGCGCTGGCCGCGCCGCAGGTCATCACCGTCAGCCGGTTTGAAGTGGGCAAGGACAACTGGGCATTTAATCGTGAAGAGGTCATGCTCACCTGCCGTCCCGGTAACGCGCTGTATGTCATCAATCCCAGTACGCTCGTGCAGTATCCGTTAAATGACGTAGCGGAGCAGCAGGTGGCCAGCGGGAAAAGTAACGGACAGCCTGTCAGCGTGATCCAGGTGGATGACCCGGCAAACCCCGGGCAGAAGAAAAGTCTGGCACCGTTTATTGAGCGCGCTGAAAAGCTCTGCTAGCCGTCAGGTTTCCAGTAAAAAAAAACCGCAGGTGCTTGTAAAAGCTCTGCGGTTTTTCACATTTAGTGATGTTCTGACGCTTTTTTTCAGACCACTTTTACTGTGGACTGGAAAACCTGACGTCGTCATCTATTCTTAAAGGGCAAGGCGATTGAGCCTGCATTAATGCCAACTTTTAGCGCACGGCTCTCTCCCAAGAGCCATTTCCCTGGACCGAATACAGGAATCGTATTCGGTCTCTTTTTATCCGCATGAAAATAAACGATAAAATCCGGTTTTCGTCTCAGCAGAAGGTTCACTTCCTGTGCGCCTGCCTCAAACATACCACAACCCGGCAGGCGTAAGTCCAGTCCTTTTTGGCTGTTTTGTTAAATTTTTGTTTGTATTTTGCCTGAGACGACTACGGGATCAATGCGCGCCTGTACGGAAGCCGCAATATCATCAAGTAACGCAAAGCGGCGACGGTATTCGGCGCGTTTTTTGCTGGCAATCTCCTCCAGTGCTTTACGCTCCATCTGGAGCGGCAACTGCCAGCAGAAGGGGGAGAGTTTCTTTCCGTTCAGGCCTTCCCAGAACTCGTCGTAGCTGGCGTGAAAATGACGGCCTTTGCTCAGACGGTAGCGCAGCGCGCGGAAAACATGGCCTTCATCGCTGACGGCAAAAATCGCGCTGATGTTCGAGCGTGAGGCAAGCTGGAAGATCACCTCCATCAGCACGCGTTTCGGGAAAAGGCCATGGCAGGCACGGGTAGCCTGTTTAATCACCTCCCGTGAAACATGACGACGTGGACCCTGAAGGCCGCCGATCACCAGCACCGTACGGCCGTTACTGCGTGCGACACAGAACGTCAGGCTGGCAAGCAGCGTATTGTCATTGTCGTGCAGCCAAAGCGTGCTTTCGCCTTCGCGTTCGGCCTTACCTGCGGACGAGGCGTGGACTGTATAGATTTCGTCGTTTTTTGCCTCGAACCGGACAACCGGCACCTCTTGCGGGCTGGTCAGCGCGTGGGCGAGGGCGATGTTTTTCAGACTATCAATCCACTGATAGTGGCTGACGATAGCATCGGCCCGGTCGTTTGAGTTCAGGCCGCGCATCAGATACTGGCGGTGAGTTTTGCTCGGCAAGGTAATTTGAGAGGTGAGCAGCCTGTCGAAATCATCGCGCCCGGACAGGGCCTCCAGCATGCGATGGGTGGAGGACCAGAATAAAAGCGAGCGCAGAAGGAACTTTAACCGGTAATCACGTTTGTGCCAGATTGGGCCGGGAACGCGTTTTCCTCTCACCAGTTCAGAAATAATATTTGTGCGATGCGGATAAAAAACATCGTTTTGCAGGTGTATGTTTGACACGTGAAAATCCCTCTTTTTATTCCGCTCTATTTTAAAGGCCAGGGAATAAGGGATTAATAGCGCAGCGATCTTTATTTCCGGCTGGTTTATGGTTTGTTTGGATTCGCGAAATCCGACGCCAGTTCATGACATTTTCTGTGGCAGCTATACTTCTTACAGGAGGCGTTATGTATCAGAAAATAGAGGGAGAACACTGGCGTCATGTCTGGGTTGTCAGCGATATTCATGGTTGCTATCAGTGGCTTATGGATGAGCTGAAACGACGACATTTTAATCCTGATACGGATCTGCTGATCTCGGTGGGGGATATTATCGACCGCGGGCCTGACAGCGTAAAATGTTTACAGCTGATGCAGGAAAACTGGTTTTATGCGGTACGCGGTAATCACGAGCAAATGGCGTTAGATGCGCTTAAAAATAATGATTTTAGTCTCTGGTCGATAAATGGTGGTAACTGGTTTACCGGGCTTAAGGACGCTCAACAAAAACAGGTGAAGGGTTTACTCAACGCGTGTCGGGACTTACCGCACATTATTGAAATAACCTGCAAAAACGGTCTCAACGTGATTGCTCATGCGGATTATCCCTCCGCCGAATATGCCTGGCATAAGCCGGTGGATGCCCAGCGCGTGCTGTGGGATCGCGACCGGTTAATGGGCTTTATGGTGGGCAAAGGGCAGGGCATTAGCGGCGCGGATCACTTCTGGTTTGGACATACGCCTGTGGACAAACGCTACGATTTTAACAATCTGCACTACATTGATACGGGGGCAGTATTCGGGGGCTTTCTGACGCTGGCGCAGCTTCAGTAATAAATAACCCGCCTTCGGGCGGGTTCTCTTTGGGTCAGGCAAGACGCAAGACCCAGGCATCGGTTTTACTGTCGTAATGCTCACGGTACAGAACGGAATGTTCCCCATCAAGGATTGCCGGGACGCTGGTATCTGCATCCCAGGCGTCCAGCTGCATGCACAAATCCGGATCGGATTTGCAGGGAATACTTAACGTTCGTTCGCCTTGTGATTCGCCGCGCAATTCAGCGTCGTCGATTTCAAAAGCGCCAATGCGTACGCTGGTTTTCGTCATAATGCTCTCCGGTTTGTTGCCCAAAATCTGGTATGACCAGTGCAGTCACCCATTTTTGATCCTAGACAAGGAGAGCGAAATCGCCAGTAAAAAAATGCGCTTTTTTTCAGGCGCTGCGGTTGTTACCGGTAAACAGGCGGCCATCGCGTACCAGTTCGCGCGGATAGCTGTTTTTCAGCCGCGAGCCGACTTTTTTCGCCAGCCCCAGCGGATAGCCCTGATACGTCACGATGACTTCATCCTGTAACGGGCCGTCTTCCGGGTAAACGTCACGACCGCGATACCACTCTTCCGCTTCCTGATGCGTCAGGGCAAAGGTGTTCTCACTGCCGGCCAGCGCAATGACCGCTTCGTGCTGCCAGCGATAGCCTTTGTTGTGGATCTCCGCCAGGCGAATACCGAGGCGGGAGAAACGCACCTTACCAATCAGCGGTTCGATGTTGACCGGGAACAGCCACAGCTCTTTGTCACGCATCCAGAGGCGCAGGCTCTCATCCCAGTGCAGGCCGACTTTGCTCGCAGCCGCTTGCGCCTGTGCCGCCTCACGGCCTTTGACCGGCGCGAACGGGAAGTTGCCGACCTTAAACTTAGGGGCAGGCAAGGGATCGACGGCGCGGGTTTTACGCAGACGGGCAACAAAGAAGCCTTCGCAATCGTAAATCTGCGGGAAGACATGCAGGAAGCCTTCAGGCGTGGCCGCATGGCTGGCCGAGTCGAAGAGGGTGTCCAGCGGCAGAAACTCGACGGCATCCACATAGCGTTGCTTGAGCCACAGGCAGACGTCCTCGTTTTCATCGCGATTCAGCGTGCAGGTAGAGTAAACCAGCGTCCCGCCTGGGCGCAGGGCATGAAACGCGCTGTCGATCAGTTCGCGCTGCGTGGCGGCGATCTGCAGGTTGCTTTCAACGGACCAGTTTTTTAACGCATCAGGATCTTTACGCACCACGCCTTCGCCGGAGCAGGGCGCGTCGAGCAGGATGGCATCAAAGGCTTCCGGCAGGGCAGCGCCAAACACGCGACCGTCGAAGTGCGTTAACGCGACGTTGTGGATCCCGCAGCGGCTGATATTGGCGTGCAGGACTTTGACGCGGCTGGCGGAAAATTCGTTGGCGAGGATCGCGCCGCGGTTGTTCATCCGGGCGGCAATCTGCGTGGTTTTAGAGCCCGGCGCCGCCGCGACATCCATAACCCGCTCAGGCTGGTTCCCGTCGGCAAACAGCGCAGCAACCGGCAGCATGGAGCTGGCTTCCTGAATATAAAACAGCCCGCTCAGGTGCTCGGCGGTGCTGCCGAGCGGCAGGCTCTCCTCGTCATCCCGTTCGATCCAGAAACCCTCTTCACACCACGGCACTGGCGTTAATTGCCAGCCGTAGGGGGAGACGAGATCCAGAAACGCCCCGACGCTGATTTTCAGCGTATTGACGCGAATACTCCGGCGCAAAGGGCGCTGGCATGCGGCGACGAAATCGTCGAAAGAGAGATGAGCTGGAAGCGCCTCGCGCATCTGTGCGAGGAATTGTTCGGGAAGAAATACGGAGTTTTGAGCCACGGGCACACCACAGGGAAACATTCAGGTGCGCAGTGTAACATAAAGGCTCCGGCGCGTTGACACCGGAGCCTGCGAGATTAACGCGGCAGCGCCGTTCCCCATTCGCGCCACTCTTTCGGTTCACTTTCCAGCAGCAGGAAGTGTTTACCTGCCTGCGCCTTAGGCGCCAGAGGCGTGCCAGGCGGCGTCGCGAAGGCAATGCCGCCGCGAATGAACTGATTAAAGGTCCCCGTTTTGACCACGCCACCGGTCAGGCCGAAGTCCAGCGAGTAGCCTGAAGCGAGCCAGAACACCGAGTTGTTGCGAACCAGATGCTGATAACGCTGGCTGATGCGCAGGCCGACCATCACGCGATCGGACAGATTACCCAGCGTCAGGCTTGTTACTGTCCCCACTTCAATGCCGCGGAACAGGACCGGCGTACCGATGCCCAGCGAACCGGCTTCCGGCACTTCAACCACAATGCTCAGACCGTCCAGATAACGGGAGTCGGTGATGGTTGCCTCCTGCAACTCAAATTCACGACGCGCGTTGCCGCGACCCGGTTCAACGTTTATGTACGGCTGAAGTATGGTGTCGAGATGCTCAACCCCTGCGGCAGAAATTTGCGGCGTAACCACCGAGAAGCGCGAGCCTGCCCGGGCGAACGTCTGCACATATTCCGGATAAAGCACGGCGGTCGCCTGAACTTCGTTGCGCGCGGTGATCAGCGTCAGCTTCTGGACCTGCCCGATATCAATGCCGAGATAGCGGATGGGCATGCCTTCAGCCAGTTTACCGGCATCAAAGGTGTGCAGGGTAATCTGCCCCCCGACCGCGCGCGCCGCGGTTTCGGACGGGAAGAGGATCCGCTTGTCACCTTTACGCATGTTGCCGCCCGCGCCGCTCAGGTTATCGAAGCTGATCGCACCGCGCAGGGCACGGGAGAGGGGAGACGCCTGTACGGTCAGCCCGCTGCCGTTGAGCTGCACTTTCGCGCCGCCTTCAGCCCAGAACACGCTGTTTGGCGTGAGCAGCTTGCGGTACTCCGGCTTGATATGCAGTTCGATATCAAACGCGTCCGCACGAGGACGAACGGTGATCACTTCCCCGACTTCAAACTTACGATAAAGCACGACGGAGCCTGCCTGGACGTCCGGCAGCGTTTCAGCGCTTAAGGTCAGCGTGGTGGTCGGCAGGTCGCCGAGGCTGTTTTCAATGGCTTTGTCCAGATTGGCGAACAGCGGATAACTCTCGCGCAGCGCACCTTTGCTGCCCGGCAGAATGCGGATCCCGCCGTTAACCCACTCGCTGGCGCTGGCGCCGAGGAACTCAACGCCGTCCAGACCCACCTTCACGTCGACCCGGCTGTTAACCACAAATTTACTGTCGCCGTGAACCAGATTGCTGTACTGCGGATCGATAGCGGCGGAGAAGGAGACCCCTTTTTCTGTCAGCTTACGTTCGAGGACCTGGCCCACCTGCACACCGTGCAGGATCAGCGGTTGCCCGGCTTCGATACCGTAGCTTTCCGGCGCATTCAGCGTAACCGTCAATACGCCCGGTTTTTGCAGCAGGGCTTTATCCGCCGGGGCGATAACAAAGTTTTTGTTCGGCGCGCCTTCACCGGGGATCAGCTCAAAGGTGCTTCCCGTCAGCAGGGAACTGATGCTGGCGTCGCTGAGGGAGAGCTTCGGATTACGCAGTTCAATGCGCGTTTTTTCCCGCAGGAGATCCACCACGCTCGGATCCACCGTCATTTCGCCGGTAACGGAGCCGCCCGCATTGAGGGTTAATTTTGTCAGTTGCCCGACCTCTAAACCCTGGTACATCAACGGGGTCGAACCGGCTTTCAGGCCTTTGGCATCCGGCAGGGTCAGCTTGACGATGACACCGCGCTGGCTGTGCGCCAGGTCGGCGTACAGGCCAAAGGTATCTTCTGCGGCGGCAGGGCTGGAGTCAGCAGGTGAGTCGAAGGCGATAGCGCCATTCACCAGCGCCGCCAGGCTCTCAAGCTTCACTTTCGCACCGCTTAAGCTCAGGTCGGCATCGACGCCGGAGACGTTCCAGAAGCGGCTGCCTTTTTTCACCAGGTTGGTAAAACGGCGCTCGATGAGTACATCAATGGTCACGCCATCTTTGTTCGGGTTAATGGCGTAGTCGTAAACGCGACCAACCGGAATTTTGCGGAAATAGACCAGAGAACCACTGTTCAGCGAGCCCAAATCCGGCGCGCGGAGGTGGATCATCAAATCGCCGTTATTCAGCCGATATTTCGGCTGGGTATCCAGCGCAACAAAGTGATCCTGTGGCTCGCCTTTGCCGGGCATCATGCCGATATAGTTACCGCCCACAAGCGCATCCAGCCCAGAAACGCCGGCCAGGGAGGCTTTAGGCGTGACCAGCCAGAACTGCGTTTCGGCGCGCAGGGCATCCTGCATATCAGACTTAATGCTCGCCCGGACCTGAATTTTGTTCAGCCCTTTGCCGAGGGAAATATCCTGCACGGTACCCACTTCCACCCCCTGGAAGCGAACGGGGGTACGTCCGGCGACAATGCCGTCCGCAGACTGGAAATCAATCGTGATGGTACTTCCGCGATCTTCATAGCTCGTCCAGATAAGCCAGCCTGCGATCATCAGCGCGATGACAGGTAGCAACCAGAATGGCGAAATGCGGCGTTTTGTTTTAATTCTCGCTTCAGTCGGCGAAGCGGGCGTTTCCTGACTCATGTGCGTCCCAAAGTAAGCGGCTGTCCAGCCATTCCACTGCAAGAATAGTCAATATCACCGCAGAGCCGAAATAAAAAGCTGCGGGTCCCATGGTAAAAGCAAGTAACTGATCGCGATTGATGAGCGACATCATCAGCGAAATCACGAACAGATCCAACATCGACCAGCGACCAATCCAGGTCACGAATCGCAGAAGCAGGATGCGGGTGCGTAGTCCTTGTTCGCATTTAAAGTGAATGCTGATAAGCAGCGTAAACATCACCACCACTTTGGTAAAGGGCACCAGAATACTGGCGATGAAAACAATGGCGGCGACCCCCACGTTACTGTGCGCCAGAGAGATAATCCCTGAAAGGATAGTATCTTCCTGACGGGCGCCGTTCACATAAATTACGGAGATCGGCAGCATGTTGGCCGGGAACAAAAATACCAGGGAGGCGATAAGCGCCGCCCAGCATTTTTGCAGGCTGTTGTTGCGTCGCAATCTTAACGGAATGTGGCAGCGCGGACATCTCCCGCGTTTATCCGGAAAACCGGTGTAATGGCACCCCAGGCAGACGCGCAGGTTGTCATCAGGCCGGGTCGCGGGACGCTGCGGGTAAAATCGCTCCCAAAGCTGTTCAACATTGAGATGAATCAGGGTCAGAATACTCAGCAGGACCAGTGAAATAAACGCAAAAAGGCCAATGCCAGGTTGTAAAAATGCATAATCCTGCACCTTGATAGACGCCACGCCGACGCCCACCAGATAGATGTCCAGCATCACCCACTCCTTGAGCTTTTCCAGCATGAGCAGGACGGGGCGCAGGTTCATCCCCAGTATGTTGCCAAACCACAGGTAGGCAATTGCCGCGACCAGCACCAACGGCGCGCCGACGACGCAGAACAGCACCATGGCGGCCGTAAGCGGATCGCCCTGGCGCGTCATCTGCCAGATCCCCTGCAACACGTTAGCGTCAATACGCACGCCAAGCAGGTAGAGCTTTAACAGCGGCTCGGTCCAGGCGAAGGGCATCAGCAGTAGCATGGTGACCGCCATTGCCGCCAGACGCGTCAATGACCAGTCCCGGCCATCGCGAATTTTGGCATCGCAGCATGGACAAAAAGCACTTTGGTGCGATTTCATCTTCGGCAACATAAAAAGCGTATCGCACTGGGGACAACGCTGATAATGTGCACGGGGCAGAGCCTGGCTTACCGTACGGACAACGATCTTTCGTGTCGGCGTAATTTGGGGTGTTTTTAGGGCCATCAGTCGCACACAGATTAGTATTGTTGAAAGTTATAATAACTCATGAACGGATTCATCTTGAGCATGAGCGCATTTAATGCTTATTTTAATAGGCTATGCGGTAACTATGTAAGATAACTAAGTGATTGAATAATGAACAAAACAGAATTCTACGCGGATCTGAATCGCGATTTTAAGGCATTAATGGCAGGGGAAACCAGTTTCTTAGCCACTCTGGCAAATACCAGTGCGTTACTGTTCGAACGCCTTTCTGACGTGAACTGGGCGGGCTTTTATCTGCTGGAAGGCGACACGCTGGTACTGGGGCCTTTCCAGGGGAAACTCGCCTGCGTGCGTATCCCGGTAGGTCGCGGCGTGTGCGGTACCGCAGTGGCGACCCGTCAGGTTCAGCGTGTCGAAGATGTTCATGCGTTTGACGGCCACATCGCCTGCGATGCCAGCAGCAATTCTGAAATCGTACTGCCGCTGGTGGTTAAAAATCAGATTATTGGCGTTCTGGATATCGACAGCACGGTCTTCAGTCGCTTTACTGCCGAGGATGAGCAGGGGCTGCGCGCGCTGGCCGCAAACCTGGAAAATGTTCTGGCAGACACCGATTATCATAAATTCTTTGCGAGCGTCGCAGGATAATCAACGGATAACGTAGCATTTACTGATAGCGTCATTATAATGTCGCCTGTTCATGCCTGCGCTTGTTGGCAACGTCCGTTGTAATCAGGAAATTTCATGGAAAATCAACCTAAGTTGAATAGCAGTAAAGAAGTTATCGCATTTCTGGCCGAGCGTTTCCCGCAGTGCTTCAGCGCTGAAGGTGAAGCGCGTCCTCTGAAAGTCGGTATCTTTCAGGATTTGGTCGCGCGCGTTGAGGGGGAGATGAACCTCAGCAAAACGCAGCTTCGTTCTGCCTTGCGCCTTTATACCTCGAGCTGGCGTTACCTGTACGGTATCAAGCCGGGTGCGACCCGTGTCGACCTTGACGGCAACCCGTGCGGTGAGCTGGACGAGCAGCACGTAGAACATGCGCGTAAGCAGCTTGAAGAAGCCAAAGCTCGCGTGCAGGCACAGCGTGCGGAACAGCAGGCGAAAAAACGCGAAGCCGCAGCGGCAAACGGTCAGGAAGACGCCCCTCGTCGCGAGCGTAAACCGCGCCCGGCACCGCGTCGTACTGAAAATAACGATCGCAAACCGCGTGCTGACAAACCAGCAGCTAAAGCCCCACGTGCGCCGCGCGAAGAGCCGCGCCACACCCCGGTTTCTGACATCAATGCGCTGAGCGTAGGTCAGTCTCTGAAGGTGAAAGCGGGTAACAACGCGATGGACGCCACCGTACTGGAAATCACCAAAGATGGCGTTCGTGTACAGCTGACTTCTGGTATGTCAATGATTGTACGCGCAGAACACTTGTTGTTCTGAAACGGAGGCCGAGCCTGGCATGAACACTTTTTTTAAGCTCACCGCGCTGGCTGGCCTGTTTGCTATAACAGGCCACGCTTTCGCTGTGGACGATATTACGCGTGTTGATCAAATTCCGGTTCTCAAGGAAGAGACTCAGCACGCGACGGTGAGTGAGCGCGTGACGTCGCGCTTTACTCGTTCGCACTATCGTCAGTTCGATCTCGATCAGGCCTTTTCGGCCAAAATCTTTGACCGTTATCTGAACTTGCTGGATTACAGCCATAACGTACTGCTGGCCAGCGATGTCGAACAGTTCGCTAAACGCAAATCCGAAGTGGGTGATGAGCTGCGCTCCGGAAAACTCGATCTGTTCTACGATCTGTACAACTTATCGCAAAAGCGCCGTTTTGAGCGTTATCAATACGCGCTGAAAGTGCTGGAACGTCCTATGGACTTCACCGGCAACGACACCTTTAATCTGGACCGCAGCAAAGCGCCATGGCCGAAAGACGAGGCTGAACTGAATGCGCTGTGGGATGGAAAAGTCAAATATGACGAACTGAGCCTCAAGCTCACAGGCAAAGACGAGAAAGAGATCCGTGAGACGTTAAACCGTCGCTACAAGTTCGCTATTCGCCGACTGGCGCAGACCAACAGTGAAGATGTTTTCTCGCTGGCGATGACCGCGTTTGCGCACGAAATTGATCCGCACACTAATTATCTCTCTCCACGTAACACCGAACAGTTCAATACCGAAATGAGCCTGTCTCTGGAAGGTATCGGTGCTGTGCTTCAGATGGACGATGACTACACCGTAATCAACTCCATGGTGGCCGGTGGCCCTGCATCGAAAAGCAAAGCGATCAGCGTAGGCGACCGTATTGTCGGTGTGGGCCAAACCGGAAAGAGCATGGTGGACGTGATTGGCTGGCGTCTTGATGACGTAGTTGCGCTGATCAAAGGGCCGAAGGGCAGCAAAGTTCGCCTTGAGATCCTGCCAGCCGGTAAGGGGACCAAAACCCGTATCGTTACTCTGACCCGTGAGCGTATCCGTCTGGAAGATCGCGCGGTGAAAATGTCGGTGAAAACCGTGGGTAAAGAGAAGGTTGGCGTTCTGGATATCCCAGGTTTCTACGTCGGCCTGACCGATGATGTGAAAGTGCAGCTTCAGAAGCTTGAAAAGCAGAATGTCAGCAGCGTGATCATTGACCTGCGCAGCAACGGCGGCGGGGCATTGACCGAGGCCGTCTCGCTTTCCGGGCTGTTTATCCCGTCTGGCCCGGTGGTACAGGTGCGCGATAACAACGGTAAAGTGCGTGAAGATGCGGATACCGATGGTGTGGTCTACTATAAGGGGCCGCTGGTGGTGCTTGTCGATCGCTTCAGCGCCTCTGCATCGGAAATCTTCGCTGCTGCCATGCAGGATTACGGCCGGGCGTTAATCGTCGGCGAACCGACGTTTGGCAAGGGCACCGTTCAGCAGTACCGCTCTCTGAACCGTATTTACGACCAGATGCTGCGCCCTGAATGGCCGGCGCTGGGCTCAGTACAGTACACCATTCAGAAGTTCTACCGCGTCAACGGCGGCAGCACGCAGCGCAAAGGCGTGACGCCGGATATTATGATGCCGACAGGTACCGAAGAGACGGAAACGGGCGAGAAGTTTGAAGATAACGCGCTGCCGTGGGATAGCATTGATGCCGCGACATTCGTGAAATCGGGTGATATGAAACAGTTCGGACCGGAACTGCTGAAAAATCACAACGATCGCATCGGGAAGGATCCGGAATTCCAGTACATCATGAAGGACATCGCGCGTTTCAACGCCCTGAAAGCAAAACGGAACATTGTGTCTCTGAACTACGCTCAGCGTGAGAAAGAGAACAATGAAGATGACGCGACACGTCTGGCGCGTATCAACGATCGCTTCAAACGTAAAGGCAAGCCTCTGCTCAAAAAACTGGACGATCTGCCTAAGGATTACCAGGAGCCCGATCCGTATCTGGACGAGACGGTGCATATCGCGCTTGATCTCGCGAAGCTGGAAAAAGAGAAACCTGCTGTGCAACCTGCTCCGACAAAATAATCCCCCAACAGGCACAAGAAATTGTGCCTGTTTCTTTTTGTTACTCATCCTTCCGTCAGGCAGATTTCCAATTGTGTAAAGTTGTGTCTTTCTGGTGACTTACGCCGTCTGGATGCTTGAAAATAGCCGTAATACCCATACGATGTGGGTAATCGCATAGTGCGTTTTGTTAAACTGAGGTTAAAAGAATATTATGATGCGAATCGCGCTCTTCCTGCTCACCAACCTGGCGGTGATGGTGGTATTCGGGCTGGTGCTAAGCCTGACGGGAATTCAGTCGAGCAGCGTTCAGGGTCTGTTGATTATGGCGCTGCTGTTTGGTTTCGGTGGCTCTTTCATTTCACTGCTAATGTCGAAGTGGATGGCACTGAAATCCGTGGGCGGTGAAGTTATTGAGCAACCGCGTAACGATATGGAGCAGTGGCTGATGAGCACGGTTGCTCAGCAGTCAAAGCAGGCAGGCATTGCCATGCCACAGGTAGCCATCTACCACGCGCCGGATATCAACGCGTTTGCTACCGGTGCGCGTCGTGACGCGTCCCTGGTGGCCGTCAGCACCGGTCTGCTGCAAAACATGAGCCGTGACGAAGCGGAAGCGGTTATTGCTCACGAGATCAGCCACATCGCTAATGGCGATATGGTCACCATGACCCTGATCCAGGGCGTGGTGAACACCTTCGTTATCTTTATTTCCCGTATTCTGGCGCAGATTGCTGCCGGGTTTATGGGTGGCAACCGTGATGAGGGTGAAGAGAGCAACGGCAACCCGCTGATCTATTTTGCTGTTTCAATGGTGCTGGAGCTGGTGTTCGGTATCCTGGCAAGCATTATTACCATGTGGTTCTCCCGTCATCGTGAGTTCCATGCGGATGCCGGTTCCGCGAAACTGGTGGGTCGTGAAAAGATGATTGCTGCGCTGCAACGTCTTAAAACCAGCTACGAGCCGCAGGAAGCAAACAGCATGATGGCCTTCTGCATCAACGGCAAGTCAAAGTCGCTGAGCGAGCTGTTTATGTCTCACCCGCCGCTGGATAAACGTATTGAAGCGCTGCGTAGCGGCGAATATCTGAAGTAACGTAATCGGGTTGAAAACAACCGGGCAGGAGTCCTTCTCCGCCCGGTTTTTTTATGCCTGCGCCTTTGGCTGGGTGACACGAAGACCGCTAATGACAGCCGCGAGGGTCGCCAGTGTCCCTGCGGTAATCAGCGCAACGTGTGTCGCATTCTGCCCGGCCAGGTTAAACATCAAGGCTACCAGTGCGGCCCCGGTGCTTTGCCCTAACAGTCTTGCCGTGCCCAGCATCCCGCTGGCGCCACCGCTGCGATGACGTGGGGCAGAGGTGATAATCGTGTGGTTATTAGGGGACTGGAACAGACCAAAACCGGCCCCGCACAGGATCATGCGCCAGATAATATCCAGATCCCCTGGCGAGGCGGGCAGGAGCGCCAGTGCAAACAGTCCCACCGCCATGACAACCAGCCCAATCGCCCCCAGAAGCCCGGCATGAACGCGCTCAATAAGGTAACCGGCCAGCGGGGCCATCACCATGGTTGCCAGAGGCCAGGGCGTGAGCAGCAAGCCTGTTTCCACTTCCGAACGGCCAATCACGCTCTGCAAAAAGAACGGCAGCGCAACCAGCGCCAGCATCTGGGCGCAGAACGAGCAAATGGAGGTACAAATGGATAGCGAAAACAGCGGAATACGCAGCAAATCCACCGGCAGTAACGGCACGGGCAGCGCCAGCTGACGTCGTACGAAGAAAAATCCGATGATAAGCATGGCAACGATTTCTGCGGCAATGAGCGACAGAGACTGCCCCTGCGCAAATCCGCTCAGCGCGGTAATCAGCAGGCCAAAGGTCAGCGCGTTCATCACGGCGCTGGGTAGGTCAAAACGCGGCATGGTGTTTTTCGGACCATTTTCCGGAAGATAGCGCAGGGCGAAGAAGATCGCCACAATACCCAGCGGCACATTAATGGCAAACAGCCACTGCCACGAGGCAACGGACAGAATGGCGGCGGCAATCGTCGGCCCGGCAGCGGACGACACGGCCACAATAAAGGAATTAATGCCCATGCCGCGCCCCAGGTGGCGGTGAGGATAGATAAGCCGTATGAGGGCCGTGTTCACGCTCATTAGCGCTGCGCCGCCAAAGCCCTGCGCGATACGCGCCAGGGTGAGGGTGTGCAGTGAATCGGAAAGGGCACAGAAGAGCGAGGTGAGGGTAAAGACCACCAGCCCGCACTGGTAAACCCGGCGATAGCCAAACATATCGCCCAGGAAAGAGAGTGACAGGAGGGAAATCACAATTGCTATCTGGTACGCGTTCACAATCCAGATAGAGCTTGCGGGAGAAGCATTAAGGTCTTTTGCAATGGTAGGAAGAGCAACGTTGGCAATCGCACCGTCAAGGACAGCCATCGAAATACCGATGACAATAGTGGCAATTGCCCCGTACCGCTGCGGTAAGGGCAGGCCATCAGAAATGTTTTTTTGCATGGGAAAAGAATGACTCAGCGTGAAATTATTTTCAGAGTAACTATTTTAGCATCGTTATTTCGGTTTTATGTCGCAGATTTGTAACGAAGTAAACCCAGATAGATTGCAGCACGCATCACACGAATTTATAATAAAAACCGGTTCTGATTTTTATAAAACACTCTCCATGAGGTGATAAATGGCAATCGCAGATTTGGATAAGCAGCCAGATTCTGTTTCTTCCGTGCTGAAGGTGTTTGGCATCTTGCAGGCGCTCGGAGAAGAGCGTGAAATTGGTATTACAGAGTTGTCGCAGCGTGTGATGATGTCGAAAAGCACTGTTTATCGCTTTTTGCAGACGATGAAATCATTGGGTTATGTCGCGCAGGAAGGAGAATCAGAAAAATATTCTCTGACGCTGAAACTGTTTGAACTGGGCGCCCGCGCCTTGCAGAACGTGGATCTGATCCGCAGCGCTGACATTCAGATGCGTGAACTTTCACGACTGACGAAAGAGACAATTCACCTCGGTGCGCTGGATGAAGACAGCATTGTTTACATCCACAAAATTGACTCCATGTACAACCTGCGCATGTATTCACGCATCGGTCGTCGTAACCCGCTCTACAGCACCGCAATTGGTAAAGTACTGCTGGCCTGGCGCGATCGCGAAGAGGTGAAGCAGATCCTTGACGGGGTGGAGTACAAACGCAGCACCGACCGCACCATTACCAGTACGGATGAACTGCTGAGCGTGCTGGATAACGTGCGTGAGCAGGGTTACGGGGAAGATAACGAAGAGCAGGAAGAGGGGCTGCGTTGCATCGGTGTGCCGGTATTTGACCGCTTCGGCGTTGTCATTGCGGGCCTGAGCATTTCGTTCCCAACGCTGCGTTTCTCTGAAGAGCGTCTTCATGAATATGTGGCGATCCTGCATACCGCAGCGCGCAAAATTTCAGAGCAGATGGGCTATAATGATTATCCGTTCTGATCGACGCTTTCAATAAAAACGCCGCAACAGTGCGGCGTTCTTGTAAGCGAAATTCAACGCTGATTAACCGTTATCAATCACATCAGATGATTTACGCAGCACAGGACAGTTGGTTAACCCGATGATCCCGCTGTCGGAATGGATGTACTGCGCCGTGCTTACCCCCCGGGCGGTAAGATATTTACACTGGATACCCAGACCCGCGGCATTTTCTTTGCTTCCCATTAATACGCCGTACCCACTTAATAACAGGCCGATCCACACAATGGCCAGTACAATTACTGTACGAATAAGTAAACGCATCGTTGCCTCTTTTTTCTTTGTTGTCATGGAGTAAGCGTAACGGGTTTACGCAGTGAAACAAGTGCACGATTCCGAAAAGCGTCTGTTGAAGGTACAGTTAGCCCCTGTTTAAGATAACCGTGATAACCTGGCTGCATCAGGTCATAAGACGGAGTGTGGAGTGAAAAAAATACGCTGGGTAATTCTGATTATAGTGTTGATAGCTTGTGTGGTGCTGTGGACGCAGACTATCAATGTGATGTGCGATCAGGATGTACAATTCTTTAGCGGCATTTGTTCAATCAATAAGTTTATCCCCTGGTAGAGGCCATTTTTACGCTGAGTGATGTCCTTACGTGGCGGCAGTGGTAAAATGACTGTTTTTACTGAGGTGGTGAAATGGGTGAGTTACTGAATTCGGGGCTGCTGAGCATTGCATCCCTGGTAATGTCTTTGGTGGTGCTGGTCGTTGGGCTGGTACTGTGGTTCTTCGTTAACCGCGCCAGCTCCCGCACAAACGAGCAGATTGAACTGCTGGAAGCATTGCTCGATCAGCAGAAACGGCAGAATGCGTTGCTGCGTCGTCTGTGCGAAGCCAACGAGCCGGAGGAGAAAGCGGTACCTAAGGACGCTGTTGCTCAACAACAGGACGAGGAAGACTTCATTCGCCTGGTAGCCGAACGATAGTTTGCCCGGAAAGGGAGGTGGCCTGACGTACGGCGTAAATCCCCTCCCTTATCAAATGTGATCCACAACATCCCAACATATAATTAAGCAGCAGTTAACTATTGTTTCAGCATACTGAAAACTGGTGAATATTTATCCTTATTCGATAATTACCGTTTCGTTGAATAAATTGTGTGTTTTATCTTTCCCGAAGTGTTTTATTTTTATCGAAACGTTTTGCTTGCCTTGTTTTGAGGCAGAGTCATAAAAATTTCATTATTTTGGTGCAGAATAACGCTAATTAAATGGTGGGTTTTAATACAATTAGCAAAATGTAATTAACATCGTATATTCCCTGACACATGTCGGTGCGTTGCAATGTTTTCAGCATAACTTTTCACAAAATGTTCTAACTCAGTCATTCTTTTAAAGAAAATCAGGGATTGGGATGGACGCTTTGAAATGATTGAGCTATGTTTAAAAAGTCTTTGATTACAGGGCGCGTCAACGCACCCTGCGGGCAGTGAGGTCAGGTAGCGCTTCATTTGACAATTCGCATAACTGTGCAGATTGTTATGGAGTAACACCTGAATTTGTGCGGCGGATCGAGACATGTTTAAAAATGGCTTGCCATATTAAACGTTGTGTGTGATAACACGTTTTGGGTCAAACGAGGTACAGTTCTGTTTATGTGTGGCATTTTCAGTAAAGAAGTCCTGAGTAAACACGTTGTCGTTGAATACCGCTTCTCTGCCGAACCTTATATTAGTGCCTCAAGCAGTAATGTCTCAGTTTTATCTATGTCAAAGCCCGCGGGCTAAGAAAACACTCTAAGGAATTTTGCAAATGGCAAAGATTAAAGGTCAAGTTAAGTGGTTCAACGAGTCTAAAGGTTTTGGTTTCATTACTCCTGCTGACGGCAGCAAAGACGTGTTCGTACACTTCTCTGCAATCCAGGGTAACGGCTTCAAAACTCTGGCTGAAGGCCAGAACGTTGAGTTCGAAATTCAGGATGGCCAGAAAGGCCCAGCTGCGGTTAACGTAACTGCTATCTGATCGAATCACTGCTGACTGAAGCGCTCAGCGCTTCGATCCCAGACATAAGCCTCGCCGATGCGGGGCTTTTTTATTCGCTTATTTTTCAAAATATTACGTAATCCTCCGCTGTTATTATCTTGTTGCAAACCCGCGAGAATATTAGCATTGTTTTCCCGCCTTATTATCAGCTTTTCCCGTTAAATCAGGGCGTTGATCAACAGCCCTGGGGTTAAGGTGAAAAAAAAGACAATAACGACCACCGGAAACTTTACTCCGGCACGTTTTGCACTTCTGTGTCTCGCTATCTTTTGTAGTCTTGCGTTTCTGCTGGGCCGCGTGGCGTGGCTGCAAATTATCAAACCGGATAATCTGGTTAAGCAGGAGGATATGCGCTCCCTGCGCGAAGTGGCGATAGACGCCCCGCGGGGGATGATTGTGGACCGTGAAGGACGACCCCTTGCGGTGAGCGTACCTGTCCAGGCCGTCTGGGCCGATCCCAAAACAGTGCTGGAAAAAGGGGGGATCGGTTATGATTCGCGCTGGCAGGCCCTGGCAAATGCCTTACACCTTTCTCTGAGCACGCTCGCATCGCGAATCAACAGTAACCCGCACGGGCGATTTATTTACCTTGCCCGTCAGGTTGATCCCTCCCAGGCAAAGTGGATCGATAAGCTGCGTCTTCCGGGTATCAACCTTCGCGATGAGTCCCGCCGCTTTTATCCTGCCGGGCACGTGGCGGCGAACCTGATTGGCTTCACCAATATTGATGGTCAGGGCATTGAGGGTGTCGAGAAAAGCTTCAACACGCAGCTTACCGGGAAGGCAGGCGTGCGGCTGGTCAGGAAAGATCGCTACGGACATGTGGTGGAGAACCTCACGGAGGTGGCTCCCGTACCTGCACATAATATCCAGCTTAGTATCGATGAACGCCTGCAAACTATCACCGAAGACGCGCTGGATAATGCCGTGGCGTGGAACAAAGCTGAGTCAGGCGCGTCGGTGCTAATTAATATCCAGACGGGCGAAATTCTGGCAATGGCGAGCTTCCCCGACTTCAACCCCAACAACCGGGAAGGGGCAACGCTGGATGATTTTCGCAATCGCGCGATCAGCGACACCTTTGAACCTGGCTCTACCGTTAAGCCTCTGGTGCTGATGACGGCGCTACAGCAGGGGCTGGTACAGCCTGACAGCGTCATAGACACGCATCCCTACACCATTGATGGCCATCGTATCCGCGATGTGGGCTACTATCCCGAGCTGACGATGACCGGCATCCTGCAAAAATCCAGTGACACGGGCGTGTCCCGTCTTTCGCTGGCGATGCCTGCGCAACGGTTACTGGATACCTATAAACACTTTGGCTTTGGCGAGAGTACCGGGCTTGGCTTAACGGGAGAAAGCGCAGGTTTACTGCCGCAGCGGAAATTCTGGAGCCAGTTAGACCGGGCGACCTTTGCCTTTGGATATGGCCTGATGGTAACCCCCCTCCAGCTGGCGCATGTGTATGCCACCATCGGCAGCT
Organism: Enterobacter cloacae complex sp. IR5450; assembly: GCF_049238665.1. Taxonomy (NCBI): domain Bacteria; kingdom Pseudomonadati; phylum Pseudomonadota; class Gammaproteobacteria; order Enterobacterales; family Enterobacteriaceae; genus Enterobacter; species Enterobacter cloacae complex sp. IR5450. The sequence continues at coordinate 72,145 of NZ_JBMKIC010000011.1, read as the reverse complement.
ATGGCATTGAACGGCCTCTGTCCATCACCCGAATCGATCCGCCGGTGATTGGCAAGCGGGTGATGCCCGAGGAAATTGTTCACGAGGTGGAGCACATGATGGAGAGCGTCGCATTACCCGGCGGTGGTGGAATCAAAGCGGCGGTGCGTAACTATCGCGTGGCGATAAAAACCGGGACGGCCAAAAAAATCGATGAACACGGTAAGTATGTGGATAAATACGTCGCCTATACCGCAGGCGTTGCGCCTGCCAGCGATCCCCGTTTTGCGCTGGTGGTGGTGATTAACGATCCGCAAAACGGTGCCTATTACGGCGGGGCCGTTTCCGCGCCCGTTTTCAGCGAAATTATGGGGAACGTTCTGCGTCTGGAAAACGTAAAGCCTGACGGGCTGCCGGCAGATTCTGACCATCTGATCGTGATGCATCACCCAGCCGTTTATAACCCTGGCGAATAGCGGTACACTTCGCCTTTTGGTTTACGCCCTGGAGCTGTCATGTCTTTCAGTTGTCCCCTTTGCCACGCGCCGCTGACGCGCGCGGAGAAAACGTTTATCTGTCCACAGGGACATCAGTTTGACCGGGCGAAAGAGGGCTATGTAAATCTTCTGCCGGTACAGCACAAGCGCTCCCGGGACCCGGGTGACAGCGCGGAGATGATGCAGGCGCGCCGGGCGTTTCTCGATGCCGGGCATTATCAACCGCTCAGGGATGCCGTTGTCGCCTTACTCCGTGAATATCTGACAGAAGGCGCATCCGCCATGCTGGATATCGGCTGCGGCGAAGGCTACTACACCGCCACGTTTGCTGACGTGGCGGCTGAGAAGGGCGCCGAAACGTACGGGCTGGACGTATCTAAAGTGGCTATCCGTGCGGCAGCCAAACGCTACTCAGCGGTAACGTTCTGCGTGGCCTCCAGCCACCGCCTGCCGTTTGAAAAAGCGAGTATGGACGCCGTGGTGCGTATCTATGCGCCGTGCAAGGCAGAGGAGCTGGCGCGCGTCGTTAAGCCCGGTGGCTGGGTTATCACCGTCACGCCAGGGCCGCGTCATCTGCTGGAGCTAAAAGGGCTGATCTATGATGAAGTTCACCTGCATGCGCCGCACTCTGAACAGCTGGCAGGCTTTGCGTTAAAGCAGGCGCAGTCGGTAGCGTATGAAATGATGTTGCAGGGAAGTGAAGCGGTGGCGTTACTGCAAATGACGCCGTTTGCGTGGCGGGCAAAACCAGAGGTGTGGGAAACGCTGGCAGCGCAGACAGAATTTCGCTGCCAGACGGATTTCAGCATCCATTGCTGGCAGCGCGAAGGTTAACCCGCGAAGTGTGCCCAAAGGATTTGGGCACCAATCCCGATCAACAAGGTACCGCCCAGAATTTCGGCGCGTTTGCCTAACAGCGGGCCAATGAACCGACCCACCATCATCCCCAGCGTTGACATGATCAGCGTGGCGCAGCCAATCGCCAGCGCGGTGGCGATAATATTGACCTGCAAAAACGCCAGACCGACACCCACGGCCATTGCATCCAGGCTGGTTGCGATGGCGGTTGTCACCAGAAGCCAGAAGCCGTGGCGTTGCAGCGGCGCATCATCTTCATCGCCGTTGCCACGAAAACCTTCAATCACCATACGTCCGCCGAGGAACACCAGCAGCACGAAAGCAATCCAGTGATTCCACTCCAGCACAAACTGGCTGGCGAGCATCCCCAGTCCCCAGCCGATAAGCGGCGTCAGCGTTTCGATAGCGCCAAAGATGAGACCGGTACGCAGGGCTTCGGAAAATTTAGGTTTATGGAGAGTGGCACCTTTGCCGATAGAGGCGGCAAATGCGTCCATGGACATGCCAAAAGCCAGAAGGATCGTAGCGGAGATATTCATAAGAGCGTCCAGACCGGGGATATCCATATGACACATCACTGCCCCCAGTAAACAGCAGTTGATGTATCTATGGTCTCGCCTGATCGCTTCTGGCACAGTAATTGTGCTTAAAAACGATCCGTACGCGCCACGTTTTTCAACGAGTATGTTGACACGTACATTTCCCGCAGGCAGGAAATCGGCTACTCCCCAACGACGGGCGCAACCTTAACATATTTTGAGAATATAAAACAACAACGAAGATGGCTTTATATAGCCACTATGTTGATAACGATTTTCATTTAGATTTATGCGTGAAAATATCGTTAATAAATATAAGTCAATTAACAGAGGAGATATAGCACCGGCTATATTGCTGGTTCAAGAATAATGCAATATATAGCCGATGCTATAATTATAAATCATTGAGTTTTAACAAGTAATTTGTATATCTTTTCCAGGTCATCAATATTTCTGACCCGGATGAGCAGGCGGCGTTGTTCTAATTGCATCACCAGAACCCCGTCTTCGGATAAATTCATCTCTTTAATACGGTTATATTCTATCCAGACATTGGCGAAGAAGAATCCGTGTTTTTTAAAAATGAGTTTTGGCGAGCGGATCCAGAACAGGTAAATCGCCATTAATGCCAGCGCACATAATAACCATGTGGTTAATATTGCGCCGTGGCTGGTCACATTATTGTAAATGAGGATGACTACCAGACCGGCGAAGATAAACGCATCAATACGTCCACGGCGTAAGAGGGGAAGGGTCAGCAGCGTCTCGCCGTGGCGGCGAGGCATAATAAACTCGTCATAGATCGCGTAAGCCAGAAGGGCAACAATAAATAAAACCAGTACGGTGTCCGTGACAGTCATTCATCCTCCAGATAAAAAGACCGGGGGCAAGCCCCCGGTCAGTAAAGCATTTTATTACAGACCCAGCAGGCCGACAGCGTAGCCCGCGATACCGATGACGAAGAAGCCAACGATGATCCAAAGCGGGTTCACTTTCTTACGCAGCAGCCACATACAGGCGAAGGTTAACAGCAGCGGTACCAGGCCCGGCATCAGCTGGTCCAGAATGGTCTGCACGGTGGTAACGCGCGTCTGACCATCCTGACCGGTGATCGTTGATACCACCAGCGGGATGTTTACGTGCGTCCACTTGTTAACCAGCGCCCCCATTACAAACAGGCCGAGAATTGACGCCCCCTCAGTCAGTTTTTGCAGGAAGCCGCCGCCCATATCCTTAACGATATCCACACCTTTACGATAGCCGTATGCCACGCCGTAGTAACGGGTCAGCAGACGCACCGCGTTGAACAGGATGAAGAACAGCAGAGGACCGAGCAGGCTGCCGCTCATGGCGATCCCGGCGCCCAGCGCCGCAAAGACCGGACGCACGGTACCCCAGAAAATCGGGTCGCCCACGCCTGCCAGCGGCCCCATCAGACCAACTTTGATACCGTTGATGGCACCATCGTCGATTTCAGCCCCGTTCGCACGCTGCTCTTCCATCGCCAGCGTCACGCCCAGAACCGGCGCCGCAACATAAGGATGGGTGTTGAAGAATTCCAGATGACGCTTAATTGCCTGACGGCGTGCTTCGTTGTTTTCCGGATACAGGCGTTTGATGGCCGGCACCATGGAGAAGCAGAAGCCGAGCGCCTGCATACGTTCGAAGTTCCATGAACCCTGAAACAGGTTAGAACGGATGAACACGCCACGAATATCACCCGGAGTGAGTTTTTTCTCAGTGGTAGTTTTTGTCATATCAACCATTTCGCTCACCTGTTAGTCCAGTTCGTTATCGAGATCGTTGTTACCAGCAGCCTGCGCAGGGGCACCCGCGACACGGTTGTATTTCGGGCTGAGCTGGATATAAAGAATCGCCATCACCGCACCAATCACACCCAGCGCAACCAGGTTGAAGTTGGTGAACGCAGCGGTAACGAAGCCGAGGTAGAAGAATGGCATCAGGTAGCCCGCGCGCATCATGTTGATGACCATCGCATAACCGACCACCACGATCATACCCCCGGCGATATTCAGACCGCTGGTGACCACTTCAGGGATCGCATTCAGCATGCCCTGAACTTCGCTGGTACCGACAGAAATCGCCACGATAACTGCAGGGATCGCGATACGCATCGCTTGCAGGAACAGGGAAGAAACGTGGATCCAGGAGAGCGCGGTGAGGTTGCCGTTTTCGGCCGCCTTATCCGCCGCGTGCTGGAAGGCCACGGTAATAGTACGGACAATAATGGTCAGCACCTGACCCGCTGCGGCCAGCGGGATGGCCAGCGCGATACCGGCACCAATACTCTGATGACCGGCGATAACCAGAACGGTCGAAATAATGGACGCCAGCGCGGCATCTGGCGCAACTGCCGCACCGATGTTCATCCAGCCGAGGGCGATCATTTCCAGGGTACCACCGATGATGATACCGGTTTTCATGTCACCGAGAACGGCGCCAATCAACGTACAGGCCACCAGAGGGCGGTGGAACTGAAATTCATCAAGTACGGACTCCATACCCGCAATACACGCGACGATGAACACCAGCACAATCTGAAGAGTAGTAATCTCCATTGCACTTCTCCTATTACATAAGCTCTATATGAAAAACCGGCCCGGGCTTATTTCCCCACTTTGCCGATCAAATCCATCATTTTCAGTTTCTGATCCGTGGAAACCTTACGGGCTTCCAGCTCGATACCGCGTGCATTCAGCTTGTTGAAGGCCTCGATATCTTTCGCATCCACTGAAATCGCGTTGTTGACCTGCGTTTTGCCCTGACGGAAAGCCATACCGCCAATGTTAACGGAGGTGATTTTCACGCCGCCTTCAACAATGCGTTCGACGTCTGTCGGGTTGGTGAAGAGAAGCATCACGCGCTCACCCGCATATTTCGGGTTGTTGTAAACGCGGATCATCTTGGCGACATCCACGACGTGCGCGGTGACGCCCGGCGGTGCAACCTGGGTAAGAAGGGTTTTACGGACAGTGTCGGCGGCCACTTCGTCACTGACCACGATGATGCGTTGTACGTTGGTCTCTTTGGTCCAGCGCGTCGCCACCTGGCCGTGGATTAGACGGTCATCAATACGCGCAAGGCCGATAACCATGTAATCGTTCGGACCCATTGGCTTCGCCGGTGCAGCGGCTTTTGGTGCAGCAGGGGCAGGGGCAGGTTTTTCAACCGGCTGCGCTTTCAGCGCCTTCACCCCTTCGCGACCGGTTTCCACCGCCAGCGCCACCAGCTCGTCAAAGCCTGGGTTGTCGTCACGCGCCATGAAGGTTTCCACCAACATCGGGATATTCACCCCGGCGACGACTTCATAATGCTCTTTATCGACGACAATGCGGCTGGCAGCGTTGAACGGGCTGCCGCCCCATGTATCCACGAGAAACAGCACGCCTTTGCTGGTATCCAGCTTCTCAAGCTGAGCAGTGTATTTTTCAATCAGCGTCTCGGCATTTTCACCGGGAACGAAATCGATCCAGCCGACGTTTTCCTGCTCGCCCAACAGCATTTCTGCCGTTTTGAGTAACTGCTCCGCAGCCCAACCATGTGTGCCTATGACAATAGCAATGGTCACTTGCTACCTCCTTTTATTATCATTTATACGTCTGCCAGGCAGGCGTACTGAGAATCGTATTGGCGAACCGAATCGATTCAGATAAGGGTTAGAGTTCAAAAAAACTAAGACTTCCGCGAATTATTTTAGATAGTGAAAAAATAATTTATGTGATGAAGATCCGTAATTTAGCTACGCCTTACAGATTTTTCTCTAAGATAATCCGCGTGTGTTACAGAAGTTTGCAAAGGAACGTAAATCTTTGCTAAAAACCAATTGTCTCTGATATGTTTAGCGTCCGTTTAATTATTCAGGAGTATAGGGCTACAGCCCACTATATGGACCGTCACCGACGTCAGTCATCTTCCAGGCCATTCCGCGCCTTAATCACCGGCGATCTTCGCCACGCATCGACTCTCATTCCCTTTGAAATGCCCGACATTAGCGGGGCACCGTTTTGTCATTCCTTTAGCAGGAGCGTGTCATGGAATTCTTAATGGACCCGTCAATCTGGGTAGGCTTGCTTACGCTGGTCGTGCTGGAGATCGTTCTCGGTATTGATAACCTGGTGTTTATCGCCATCCTCGCAGATAAACTGCCGCCGAAACAGCGTGATAAAGCCCGTCTGATCGGCCTCTCACTGGCGCTGATCATGCGTCTGGGCTTACTGTCTGTTATCTCGTGGATGGTCACCCTAACGAAGCCCCTGTTCACCGTCATGGATTTCATCTTCTCCGGCCGCGATTTAATTATGCTGGTAGGGGGACTGTTCCTGCTGTTCAAAGCCACAACAGAGCTGCATGAACGGCTGGAGAACCGGCAGCACGATGATGGCCACGGTAAGGGTTATGCCAGCTTCTGGGTGGTTGTTCTCCAGATTGTGGTGCTTGATGCGGTCTTCTCACTGGATGCGGTGATTACGGCGGTCGGCATGGTGAACCATCTGCCGGTGATGATGGCGGCGGTGGTGATTGCGATGGCGGTAATGCTGCTGGCGTCGAAACCGCTGACGCGTTTCGTCAACCAGCATCCGACGGTCGTTGTGCTGTGTCTGAGCTTCCTGCTGATGATTGGTCTGAGCCTGGTGGCAGAAGGGTTTGGCTTCCATATTCCGAAAGGCTACCTGTACGCCGCGATTGGCTTCTCGATTCTGATCGAGCTGTTTAACCAGATTGCGCGCCGTAACTTTATTAAGCAGCAGTCGAATCAGCCGCTGCGAGCCCGTACCGCAGATGCGATTCTGCGACTGATGGGCGGGCGTCGTCAGGTGAACGTGCAGGCTGATAACGAGAACCGCAACCCGGTTCCGGTGCCGGAAGGCGCGTTTGTGGAAGAAGAACGCTACATGATCAATGGCGTGCTTTCGCTGGCTTCCCGCTCCCTGCGCGGTATTATGACGCCGCGCGGCGAAATCAGCTGGGTGGACGCCAACCTGAGCGTCGACGAAATTCGTCAGCAGCTGCTCTCCTCGCCGCACAGCCTGTTCCCGGTCTGCCGGGGTGAGCTGGATGAGATCATCGGTGTGGTACGCGCGAAAGAGATGCTGGTGGCGCTGGAAGAGGGCGTTAACGTCGAGGCCGTAGCGGCCGCGTCGCCCGCTATCGTGGTGCCTGAAACGCTGGATCCGATCAACCTGCTGGGCGTATTGCGCCGTGCTCGCGGGAGCTTTGTTATCGTCACCAACGAATTTGGTGTGGTACAGGGCCTGGTGACGCCGCTGGACGTGCTGGAAGCCATTGCCGGTGAATTCCCTGATGCGGATGAAACCCCGGAAATCGTTGCCGACGGTGACGGCTGGCTGGTGAAAGGCACCACCGACATGCACGCACTCTCGCACACGCTGGGCGTCGAAAACGTGGTCAATGATGATGAAGATATTGCCACCGTGGCGGGGCTGGTGATCTCCGTTAACGGGCAGATCCCGCGTATCGGTGATGTGCTGGAGCTGCCGCCGCTGCAAATTACCATCGTCGAAGCCAACGACTATCGCGTTGATATGGTGCGTATTGTTAAAGAGCACTCTGCGCACGATGAAGAAGAGTAACGTTATCTAGCGTAACGGCAGTAAGGGCACGATGTGTCCGTTGTGACGGGCTGGCGGAGAGTGACTTTCCGCCAGCCATTTCGGAAACTCGCGCAGCGGCATTGGCCGCGCATACAAGTACCCCTGCAAAATATGTACGCTGTGACGGCGCAGGTAGCGTGACTGCTCCTCGGTTTCCACCCCTTCCGCAACCAGTTCAATATTCAGCCGCTGGCCAAGCGCAATAATAATATCTGTTACCGTTGAGTTCACGGCGTCGGTGCCGATCGCGGTGGTGAAGGATTTATCAATTTTCAGCACATCCGGATGCAGTTTTTCTAGCCATGAAAGTGAGCTGTTGCCGGTACCAAAATCATCAATCGCAAGTTTCACCCCTTTGCGGTGCAGCTCCCGCACGATGCGGTAATCCACATCCAGCAACGCATCGCGTTCGGTTAACTCCACGATCAACTGTTGAACAGGGCTGGCGTTAAACCAGATGCGGTTGAGATCCTGGATAAGCGCAGCGCGGCGAAAATGGCTGGCGGCCACGTTAATGCCGATATGGAAATCGCGCGAGGCAGGGAAATAGCCTATCTGCCGCACCGTTTCGCTGATGACGTAGCGGGTAAGCGGAACAATCAGGTTATGTTCTTCGGCCAGAGGGATAAAGACATCGGGCGAAATCCATCCCTGACGCGGGTTGTTCCAGCGCAGGAGGATCTCGACGCCGGCGCATTCCCGGGTGCGGGCATTCACCAGCGGCTGGCAGAAGAGTTCAAACTCCCTGGCCGCAATTCCCATATTGATTTCCCAGGTGAAACTTATGCGCCGCGCCGTGGCGAGCCAGGCGATATAGCCCATCAGTAAGCTGAGCATCAACGCCAGCGGCAGCTGGGTGGGCAGATTTTTTAACGCCATTTCGCCAGGCCCGGGGCCGCTCACCGTGACGCTGAAAGGGTAATGTTGTGACGACTGTTCCAGCAGGGAGGCGTTTTCATCGAAGGTCGGCGTAGTCGTCACCTGTTGCCCGTCGCGGAGGAAGTTATCTCCTACTCTCAGGACAACGTCGGTGATCTGCGGCCGCTGCGGCTCGAGAATCATTTTAGTGATGAGATCGATATTCACCACCTCCATCACCCCGTCGTTGCCGTCGCCCGCAACGGGAGACCACTGAATCAGTACCGGGCTGCCTTTTACCAGCCACCGGTCAGTCGACAGCAGCAGCCTGGATTCACTGACTGGAAGCTCCGGCACAAACTCACTGACGGGCACATTACGGCTGCCAAAGACGCTTGAGCAATACAGTATTCCGTCTTGAATGAGGGCGATGGAGCGTACGGTCTGGAGGATCGCCGCCTGTTTTCGCAGGATTAGATTTGCTTCGGAACAGGGTATGCCAACCAGTGAAAGTAGCGTTTCACGCTGGACCTCTAACGAGAGAAGCACCTTATCAAGCGCACGCACGGTGTGGTGGGTAAAGTCGTGGATCCGATCCTGATTTATGTTGCGCTGTGAAATAAAGCGAATGCCCAGCGTCAGGACGAGCGTAACGAGCGCAACCGTGACACAGACGATAACGCGTTTTCGGCGATAGTCTTTAATGATCGTTTGTGCAGTTTGCATGAACGGTCGCCTGTTAAGCACCGGCCAGAAAAGCCAGACGCAACAGTGACAGTGTAGTGGGGAATACGTGAAGCGACGAGACGAGAGGGGAAAATTCGCCCATCCGTTGCAGATGGGCGAAAGGAAGGCTTAGTCGCACTGCACCTTAATGGCCAGACCGCCGCGCGAGGTCTCACGGTACTTCGCGTTCATGTCCTTGCCGGTTTCGTACATGGTTTCAATAACCTTATCCAGCGACACGCGTGGCTCGCTGGTACGGCGCATCGCCATACGCGAGGCGTTGATCGCTTTGACGGAGGCGATGGCGTTACGCTCAATGCACGGCACCTGCACCTGACCGGCAACCGGGTCACAGGTCAGACCGAGGTTGTGCTCCATACCGATTTCCGCCGCCACGCACACCTGCTCAGGGCTGGCGCCCAACAGTTCCGCCAGACCCGCTGCCGCCATAGAGCAGGCCACGCCCACTTCACCCTGACAGCCTACTTCGGCACCAGAGATGGACGCATTCATTTTGTACAGCGCGCCGATAGCGCCTGCCGCGAGGAAATAACGGATATAGATATCCGGTGTCACGGGCTCAATAAAGTGATCGTAATAGGCCAGCACCGCCGGAACGATACCGCACGCGCCGTTGGTCGGCGCCGTCACCACGCGACCACCCGCTGCGTTCTCTTCGTTAACCGCGAGGGCAAACATGTTCACCCAGTCGACCACGTTCATTGGGTCATTGGAGAACTTGTCGGTGGTGACCAGCATGCGGCGCAGCGCAGAGGCACGACGCGGTACGCGCAGAGGCCCAGGCAGAACACCCTCGGTGTTCATCCCGCGGTCAATACAGGCGCGCATGGTTTGCCACACGTTAGCAAAATAGTCTTCGATCTCTTTCTTGCTGTGCAGCGCCAGTTCGTTCTGCATCACCATGCCGGACAGGGACAGACCGGTCTCTTTGCAGTAGCCCAGCATCTCGGTGGCCGATTTAAACGGATAGGGCACATTGACGTCGCCCGCGCTCTCTTTACCAAAGTGTTCTTCGTCAACGATAAAGCCGCCGCCGATGGAGTAGTAGGTTTTACTGTAGATCTCTTTTTCGCCGCTCCAGGCGTGGATGGTCATGCCGTTTTCATGCAGCGGCAGGTTGTCGCTACGAAAACGCATCCCGTCATCCTGCGGGAAGTCCACTTCGTGCTGACCGTTAGCCAGCAGTAAGCGTCCGCGCGTTTCCACGTCGCGGATAAATGCCGGAATGGCATCAATATCAACAGTGTCCGGCATATTGCCTGCCAGACCCATAATAATGGCGATATCGGTGTGGTGGCCTTTACCCGTTAATGACAGTGAACCGTAAACGTCTACGGCGACACGGGTAACGCTTTCCAGTAATCCTTTTTCGACCAGATCATCGACGAACTGTTTTCCGGCCTTCATCGGCCCTACAGTGTGGGAAGAGGAAGGACCAATCCCCACTTTGAACATGTCGAATATACTAATCACTTTCACACTCCTGACAGGGTTACTGGGGTTCCAGTAACGATGTTATAACTGCGCATAGTGTAAGAGGGAACACCAACCTCGGCTTAACTATTCACATGAATTAAACTAATGGTTAACGATGGTTTTGCTAATAGCGCGACGCCGATCGCAAACCTGCCAGAAAAGGGTGGAATGTAAAGTATAGTCAAGGCTTCAGGCCGATTTGCAGGGCCAGCTCACGAATGATGCCTGCCGTCATGCCCCAGACAAAATAATGCTGATACCACGACAGCCAGACCCGATGATCGTGTCCGCGGCGGTGAATATCCAGTGGGTGATAGCGGCCCAGACGAAGGGCCTCTTCCAGCGGCATTTCGAACACCGCTGAAACTTCATCGACGCTGGCGTGATACTGAAGATCGGGCGGAATAATGCCAACGACCGGCGTGACCTGAAAACCGGTTACGCTGTCCACTGGCGGCAGCACGCCGATCACCTCGACTGTCTCCGGGGGGATCGCCACTTCCTCATGCGCTTCACGCAGTGCGGCGGCAATCAGGGATGCATCGGTGCTGTCCACCGCGCCGCCCGGAAACGCAACCTGACCGGCGTGTTTTCGCATATGCGGTGAGCGCTGGGTAAGCAACAGACCCGGCTGCTCACGGCGCACGACCGGGATCAGCACCGCCGCCTGACGTTGATTCAGCGTGGCGCGGCTAACCTGGGGCCGCAGAAGCTGAAAGCGCGACAGAAAATCATCCAGCGTCAGGTTGTCTTTCTTCACCGTGAGTTCTCCAGTTGTTTCAGGATACGATTCACTTTATCAAAGGTTTCCTGATATTCCGCCTCGACCTGGCTATCGGCCACAATGCCACCGCCTGCGGAACAGTACAGTTTACCGTCGCACGCCGTCAGGGTGCGAATAGTGATGCTGGTATCCATGGTGCCGCACAGACTCACATAGCCGATGCTGCCGCACCAGGCGTTGCGGCGATGTGGTTCCAGTTCGTCGATGATCTCCATCGCCCGGACCTTCGGCGCGCCGGTGATGGAGCCGCCCGGAAACGCGGCGCGGAGCAGATCGCAGGCGGTTCGCGAGGCCGGCAGGCGTGCGGTGATGGTGCTGACCAGATGATGCACCGCCGGGAAAGGCTCCACGACGAACAGCTCCGGCACGCGCACGCTGCCCGGCTCGGCGACGCGACCAATATCATTGCGCATCAGATCGACAATCATCAGGTTTTCGGCACGATCTTTGGGAGAGGCCGCCAGCGTCTCCGCCTGCTGGCGGTCGGCGTCGGCGTTGGCAAGGCGCGGCAGTGTGCCCTTTATTGGGCGGGTCTGAATCATACCGTCAGCCAGGTGGATAAAACGCTCAGGCGAAAGGCTGAGTATGGCGCCGTGTTCAAAGCGTAAAAATGCACTGAACGGGGCCTTATTGCTGGCATTGAGGCGGGTAAACGCCTGCCATTCGTCTCCCTTGTACGCCGCCTGGAAACGCTGGGCAAGGTTGACCTGATAACAGTCGCCACTGTGAAGATACGCCTGCACACGGGAGAATTTTTCCGCGTATTCCTCCGCGCTCATGTTCGAGCGCCAGCCGGAGGTCAGCATAAAGTGTTCCGGGGCGGCGGGCCGTTGCGCCTCAAGCCAGGCCAGACGCGCCTGTACGTCCCGGTGGCTCAGCAGAGAAACCGTCTGCTTACGGTGATCCACGATCAGCGCCCAGTCATACAGCCCCACCGCCATATCCGGCAGGGAAATATCCGCCTGCGCATGCTCAGGCAGCGTTTCGAAACGGCGACCCAGATCGTAACCAAACAGGCCCAGCGCGCCCCCCTGGAAAGGCAGATCCGGATCAGGTGTGGCAGTTAAGCCCAGAGCATCGATCTCGTTCTGAAGCCGCATCAGCGGATCGTCCGTTGGCGACAGCGCATCGGTCGTCAGCGTTTTAACCGGGTCGGCCACCAGAATATCAAAGCGGCTGTAGGGGTGATCCGCATGGCCGGAGTGCAGCAGCATGGCAAAAGGAAGGTGGCTCAGACGGGCAAACCAGAACTCCGCGGCGTCAGCACGCCAGGGCAAGGTCATAACAGTGGGGAAGCGCATGTTCATGTATGGCATACTACCGGGCAGCGTGAAATAATTAGCGCGAATAATTTAGCAGGAGTTAACGATGTTTGCAGGTTTACCTTCTCTCAGCCATGACCAACAGCAGAAAGCCGTTGAACGTATTCAGGAGCTGATGTCCCAGGGGATGAGCAGCGGACAGGCAATTTCCCAGGTCGCGGAAGAACTTCGCGCCACCCATACCGGCGAGCGGATCGTGGCGCGCTTTGAGGATGAAGATGAAGAATAACCGGCTTACACTGCCGCGATAATCTTGATCTCAACCTTATATTCCGGTTTCATCAGCGTGGCCTGTACGGTGCAGCGTACAGGCGCGTGACCCGCCACCACCCACGCATCCCATGCTTTATTCATCGCCGCGAAATCGTCTTTATTCGCCAGAAAAATCGTCGCATCCAGAATGCGGGATTTGTCGCTGCCCTGTTTTTCCAGTACGGCGTCGATCTGCGCCAGGGTGTTGGCGGTCTGCTCGAAGGCGTCGGCGTCCAGATTGGCAGGGACGCCGGTGTAGTACAGCGTCTGGTTGTGGATCACCACATCAGACCAGCGGGCTTCGGCATCAATGCGCGTAATTGTCATAAACGTATCCTCGTTATCTTTCGTCGTCAGGCGGCAAGACTGCCATAATGTTCCGCCGTCGTCACTATTTGGGGTGGCACCGGAGAGAAGGGGCTGACATAATCCCTGTGCAAAAATACAGTGAGAGAACACCGTGGCAGACGATTTTTCCCCAGAGGGTCAGTTAGCACAGGCTATTCCCGGCTTTAAACCGCGCGAACCCCAACGTCAGATGGCGCATGCCGTTGCGCACGCTATCGACAAGGCGCAGCCGCTGGTCGTGGAGGCCGGTACCGGTACGGGGAAAACGTATGCTTACCTCGCTCCTGCGCTGCGGGCGAAAAAGAAGGTGATCATCTCTACGGGATCAAAAGCGCTCCAGGATCAGCTCTACAGCCGCGATTTACCCACGGTGGCGAAAGCGCTGAAATACAAAGGGCGTCTGGCCTTGCTGAAAGGGCGTTCTAACTACCTGTGTCTGGAGCGTCTTGAACAGCAGGCGCTGGCGGGCGGCGACCTGCCGGTACAAACCCTGAGCGATGTGATCGTCCTGCGCGCCTGGGCCAACCAGACGGAGGAGGGGGACATCAGCACCTGCGCGAGCGTGCCGGAAGACTCCCCGGCCTGGCCGCTGGTGACCAGCACCAATGACAACTGCCTCGGCAGCGACTGCCCGCTGTATAAAGACTGTTTTGTGGTGAAAGCGCGTAAAACCGCGATGGACGCCGACGTGGTGGTGGTGAACCATCACCTGTTTCTTGCGGATATGGTGGTCAAGGACAGTGGTTTCGGCGAGCTGATCCCGGAGGCGGAGGTGATGATCTTCGATGAAGCCCATCAGCTACCGGACATCGCCAGCCAGTATTTTGGGCAGTCGCTTTCCAGCCGTCAGCTTCAGGATCTGGCGAAAGATATTACCATTGCCTATCGCACCGAACTCAAAGATACCCAGCAGTTGCAGAAGTGCGCGGACCGCCTGGCGCAATGCGCACAGGACTTCCGCTTACAGCTTGGCGAGCCGGGCTATCGCGGCAACCTGCGCGAACTGCTCGCAGACAAAAATATCCAGCGCGCGCTGCTGCTGCTCGATGATGCCCTTGAACTCTGTTACGACGTGGCGAAGCTGTCCCTCGGACGTTCAGCGCTGCTGGACGCCGCCTTCGAGCGCGCCACGCTTTACCGTGGGCGGCTGAAGCGGCTGAAAGAGATCAACCAGCCGGGCTACAGCTACTGGTACGAATGTACCTCGCGCCACTTCACCCTGGCGCTCACGCCGCTGACCGTTGCTGATAAATTTAAAGAGGTGATGGCGCAAAAGCCCGGCACCTGGGTCTTTACCTCGGCCACGCTGTCGGTCAATGACGATCTGCACCACTTTACCGAGCGCCTCGGCATTGAGCAGGCGGAATCCCTGCTTCTGCCGAGCCCGTTCGACTATGAGAGACAGGCGCTGCTGTGCGTGCCGCGCAATCTGCCGCTGCCTAACCAGCCGGGCGCGGCGCGACATCTGGCGGCCATGCTGAAGCCGATGATCGAGGCCAACAACGGGCGCTGCTTTATGCTCTGCACCTCACACGCCATGATGCGCGATCTGGCCGAGCAGTTCCGCGCCACCATGACGCTACCGGTGCTGTTGCAGGGGGAGACCAGTAAAGGCCAGCTGCTCCAGCAGTTTGTCAGCGCCGGTAATGCCCTGCTGGTGGCGACCAGTAGTTTCTGGGAAGGGGTAGACGTGCGCGGCGACACGCTCTCGCTGGTGATTATCGATAAGCTGCCGTTCACATCGCCGGACGATCCGCTTCTGAAAGCGCGCATGGAGGACTGCCGTCTGCGCGGGGGCGATCCGTTCGACGACGTCCAGCTGCCGGACGCGGTCATCACGCTTAAACAGGGGGTAGGGCGACTGATCCGCGACGTCACCGATCGCGGGGTGCTGGTGATCTGCGACAACCGCCTGGTGATGCGTCCCTACGGCGCGACCTTCCTCGCCAGCCTGCCGCCCGCGCCGCGCACGCGGGATATTAAACGCGCGGTCCGCTTCCTGGCGAACCCGACGGCGGAGTAATTCTTCCCGGAGTGTGTTAAGATGCGCGCCATTTTGTGACTGACCATTGCGAGAGCGCGACGACTGATGCGAATTCTGGCTATTGATACCGCGACAGAGGCCTGTTCCGTTGCCCTGTGGAACGACGGTACGATTTTTGCTCATTTCGAAGAGTGCCCACGGGAACACACCCAACGTATTCTGCCCCTGGTAAAAACCATTTTAACCGAGGGCAACACCGCCCTGACTGACCTCGACGCGCTGGCCTACGGCCGTGGTCCGGGCAGCTTTACGGGCGTACGTATCGGGATTGGCATTGCGCAGGGGCTGGCGCTGGGCGCTGACCTGCCGATGATCGGCGTCTCCACGCTTGCGACCATGGCCCAGGGAGCATGGCGCATGACCGGCGCCACCCGCGTGCTGGCTGCGATTGATGCCCGCATGGGGGAAGTCTACTGGGCGGAGTACACCCGTGACGAAAACGGCGTCTGGCACGGCGAAGAGACGGAAGCGGTGCTTAAACCTGAAGCCGTCACCGGGCGCCTGAAACAGCTCTCCGGTGAGTGGGCGACGGTCGGAACCGGCTGGGCGGCGTGGCCGGAGATGGCGAAGGACACCGGCCTTACGCTGGTGGACGGTAACATGCTCCTGCCCGCCGCCGAAGATATGCTGCCGATTGCCTGTCAGCTGTTTGCCGCAGGAAAAACCGTGGCGGTTGAACACGCTGAACCGGTTTATTTACGAAACACCGTCGCGTGGAAGAAACTTCCTGGCCGCGAGTGAATCTCAGTAACAGGAACTGAGAAAAAGGAGTCGCATCATGGCGGTTCAGACTAAAGTTGTACGCTTTTTTATGGCAGGCGCGGTTGCCATAGCACTGAGCGGGTGCGTCACCGTTCCTGATGCGATCAAGGGCACCAGCCCGACGCCACAGCAGGATCTGGTACGCGTGATGAATGCCCCGGAGCTGTATGTCGGGCAGGAAGCGCGGTTTGGCGGCAAGGTGGTTGAAGTGCTAAACCAGCAGGGGAAAACCCGGCTGGAGATTGCCACCGTTCCACTGGACGACGGTGCGCGGCCTGTTCTGGGTGAAGCCTCGCGCGGGCGGATCTACGCTGACGTCAGCGGCTTCCTCGATCCGGTAGATTTCCGCGGGCAGCTGGTGACCGTCGTCGGGCCGATTACCGGTTCGGTGGCGGGGAAAATCGGCAATACGCCATACAAATTTATGACCATGCAGGTGAACGGCTACAAACGCTGGCGTATCGCCCAGCAGGTGGTGATGCCGCCACAGCCAATCGATCCGTGGATGTGGGGACCGCATCCGTATCGTTACGGCTACGGTGGCTGGGGGTGGTACAATCCAGGCCCTGCACAGGTTCAAACAATAGTAACTGAGTAAGTTACTGTTATTGCTAGGAAAGAGACAGCGGCTCAGCCGCTGTCTCTGTTTTTTGACGGATAAAACGAAAAAAAAGAGTGACGCGCTTCGCAACCTGCAATCTGAACAATTAATAAACTGGTACGCTGAGTTAATATAATGTTAACAAACTGTTTATTATCGGGGCTGTGATGACGACGAACACTCATTTCAGAGGTGATGCATTGAAAAAGGTTTGGCTTAACCGTTATCCCGCGGATGTCCCTGCGGAGATCAATCCTGACCGTTATCAATCCCTGATTGAACTATTTGAACACTCGGTACGGCGCTACGCTGACCAGCCCGCGTTTGTGAATATGGGCGAAGTGATGACCTTCCGTAAGCTGGAAGAACGCAGCCGGGCGTTTGCGGCCTATTTACAGGAAGGGTTGGGCTTGCAGAAAGGGGATCGCGTCGCGCTGATGATGCCAAACCTTCTGCAATACCCGGTGGCGCTGTTCGGCATCCTCAGGGCAGGGATGATCGTGGTTAACGTTAACCCGCTCTATACCCCGCGCGAGCTGGAACATCAGTTGAATGACAGCGGCGCGGCGGCGATTGTGATTGTCTCCAACTTTGCCCACACGCTGGAAAAAGTCGTTGAAAAAACTCAGGTTAAGCACGTCATCCTGACGCGCATGGGTGACCAGCTCTCTACCGCGAAAGGTACGCTGGTCAACTTTGTCGTTAAATACGTTAAGCGGCTGGTGCCGAAATACCACCTGCCGGATGCCATCTCCTTCCGCCGCGCCCTGCATGCGGGCTACCGGATGCAATACGTAAAGCCGGAGATCGTGTCCGAGGATCTGGCCTTCCTGCAATACACGGGCGGCACCACCGGCGTGGCGAAAGGGGCGATGCTGACCCACCATAACATGCTGGCGAACCTTGAGCAGGTTAACGCCACCTACGGGCCGCTGCTGCACCCGGGCAAGGAGCTGGTGATCACCGCGCTTCCGCTGTATCACATTTTTGCGCTGACCATGAACTGCCTGCTGTTTATCGAGCTTGGCGGTCAAAACGTATTGATCACCAACCCGCGCGATATCCCGGGGCTGGTCAAAGAGCTGGCGAAATACCCGTTCACCGCCATGACCGGCGTGAACACCCTGTTTAACGCGCTGCTTAACAATAAAGAGTTCCAGCAGCTCGATTTCTCCACGCTGCACCTCTCCGCGGGCGGCGGGATGCCGGTTCAGCAGGCTGTTGCCGAGCGCTGGGTGAAACTCACCGGGCAGTACCTGCTGGAAGGCTATGGCCTGACGGAGTGCGCCCCGCTGGTCAGCGTTAACCCGCATGACATCGACTACCACAGCGGCAGTATCGGTCTGCCGGTCCCGTCGACGGAAGCAAAACTGGTGGATGATGAGGATAACGAAGTGCCTCACGGTGAGCCAGGGGAGCTGTGTGTCAGAGGGCCGCAGGTGATGCTGGGCTACTGGCAACGTCCGGATGCCACGGATGAGATCATCAAAGACGGCTGGCTGCACACGGGCGACATCGCGGTGATGGATGACGAAGGCTTCCTGCGCATCGTCGATCGCAAGAAAGACATGATCCTTGTGTCAGGGTTTAACGTCTATCCGAACGAAATCGAAGACGTGGTGATGCAGCACAGCGGCGTGCTGGAAGTGGCGGCGGTGGGCGTTCCTTCCGGCAGCAGCGGTGAAGCGGTGAAGATATTTGTGGTCAAGAAAGATCCTTCTCTGACCGAGGATGCGCTGATAACGTTCTGTCGCCGTCAGCTGACGGGCTATAAAGTGCCGAAGCTGGTGGAATTCCGGGATGAGCTGCCGAAATCCAACGTCGGGAAGATATTACGACGAGAATTACGTGACGAAGCCCGTGCCAAAGTGGACAATAAGGCCTGAGCTTCACGTTAATCGCCCAGACGCCGGTTAAGCCGGCGTTTTTTATGGGCGCAAACAAAAGAGAGTCCGATTTGAATTACCAGATGATCACTACCAACGACGAGCTGGCTTCGCTGTGCGAGGTGACGCGTGAATTTCCCGCTATCGCCCTGGATACGGAATTTGTCCGCACCCGAACGTACTATCCGCAGCTGGGTCTGATTCAGATGTATGACGGCAAACACGTGTCATTGATTGACCCCCTCGGCATTACCGACTGGGCGCCAATGCGCGAGCTGTTGCTGGATACCGCCGTGACCAAATATCTGCACGCGGGCAGTGAAGATCTGGAAGTCTTTCTCAACACTTTTGGCATCATGCCGCAGCCGCTGATTGATACCCAGATCCTCGCGGCGTTCAGCGGTCGTCCGCTCTCCTGGGGCTTCGCCGCGATGGTGGAAGAGTACACCGGTCTGACGCTGGATAAGAGCGAATCGCGTACCGACTGGCTCGCGCGTCCCCTAACGGCGCGTCAGCTTGAATACGCCGCGGCAGACGTCTTTTACCTTCTTCCAATTGCCGGCCAGCTTATGAAAGAGGCTGAGGCGTCCGGCTGGCTGTCTGCCGCACTGGACGAGTGCCGCATGACGCAGCAGCGTCGTCAGGAAGTGGTTGATCCGAAAGAGGCCTGGCGTGACATCACCAACGCCTGGCAGCTGCGCACCCGCCAGCTGGCCTGTCTGCAACTGCTGGCTGACTGGCGTCTGCGTAAAGCACGTGAGCGCGATCTGGCGGTTAACTTCGTGGTGCGTGAAGAACACCTGTGGGCGGTGGCGCGCTATATGCCGGGTAGCCTTGGCGAACTGGACAGCATTGGCCTTTCCGGGAGTGAGATCCGTTTCCACGGTAAAACGCTGCTCGCGCTGGTAGAGAAAGCTCAGCAGCTGCCGGAGGACGCACTGCCAGAACCACTGCTTAACCTGATGGATATGCCGGGCTACCGCAAGGCATTCAAAGATATCAAAGCGCTGGTGCAGACGGTGGCGGGGGAAAGCAAACTCAGTGCCGAACTGCTGGCTTCACGTCGTCAGATTAACCAGCTGCTGAACTGGCACTGGAAGTTGAAACCGCAAAATGGTTTACCGGAGCTGGTCGCCGGATGGCGGGGGGAACTGATGGCCGAACGCCTGAATACCCTGCTGGAAGGGTATCCGCGCTAAAGAATTGTAGCCCCGGTAAGCGCAGCGCCACCGGGGAAATTGCCGGGTGGCGCGTTGCTTGCCCGGCCTACAAAACCACAACCGGATTAACGCGACTCTTCCGCTTCCGGAAGCGTGACGTTCAGCTCCAGAATCGAAATATCCCCGTCTTTTTGCTCCAGCTGAACGGTGACCATTTCCGGGTCAATCTGCACGTATTTGCAGATCACTTCCAGAATGTCTTTGCGCAGCTGCGGCAGGTAGTGCGGTTCGGCGTCGCTACGACGACGTTCCGCCACAATGATTTGCAGACGTTCTTTTGCGATGTTGGCGGTGCTTTTTTTCCGCGAGAGAAAAAAGTCCAGTAATGCCATAACTTATCCTCCGAACAGGCGTTTGAGGAAACCTTTCTTCTCTTCTTCAATGAAGCGGAAAGGACGTTCTTCTCCCAGCAGACGGTCAACGGTATCCGCATACGCTTTACCCGCGTCTGCCTGTGTATCCAGGATCACGGGCTCGCCCTGGTTAGAGGCGCGCAACACGGACTGATCTTCCGGGATCACGCCAACCAGTTTGATGCGCAGGATCTCCAGCACGTCTTCCATGCTCAGCATGTCACCTTTGTTCACCCGGCCCGGGTTGTAGCGGGTCAGCAGCAGGTGCTCTTTGATTGGCTCCTGGCCATTTTCCGCGCGACGGGATTTCGAGGCCAGAATGCCGAGAATACGGTCGGAATCACGTACTGACGAGACCTCCGGGTTGGTGGTGATGATGGCTTCATCCGCGAAGTAGAGCGCCATCAGCGCGCCGGTTTCGATACCGGCCGGGGAGTCGCAGACCACAAAGTCGAACTCCATCTTTTTCAGATCGTCGAGCACCTTTTCCACGCCTTCGCGGGTCAGGGCGTCTTTATCACGGGTCTGGGACGCCGGAAGAATGTAGAGGTTCTCGGTACGCTTATCTTTAATCAGCGCCTGGTTAAGGGTGGCATCGCCCTGAATGACGTTCACGAAGTCATACACCACGCGACGCTCGCAACCCATGATCAGGTCCAGGTTACGCAGACCGATATCGAAGTCGATTACGACGGTTTTCTTTCCCTTCTGGGCCAAACCAGTAGCGATGGCCGCGCTGGAGGTGGTCTTGCCAACGCCTCCTTTACCCGAAGTCACAACAATAATGCGTGCCATAGAAATTCCTTGTTAAAAGGGATCAATTTAACGGTTGAACGGTCAAAGCGTTATCTGCCAGTTGCAGACGGGCCGCTTTGCCATAAAATTCGGCTGGGATTTTATCGCTCAGCCAATATTCACCTGCGATAGACACCAGTTCTGCCGTCAGGTGAGTACAAAAAATTTGTGCTTCTCGATCGCCGCTGGCGCCCGCAAGCGCACGTCCACGCATCATACCGTAAACGTGAATATTGCCATCTGCAATCAGTTCAGCGCCCGCACTGACGTGGCTTGTAACAATCAGATCACAGTTTGGCGCATAAATGCGCTGACCGGAACGAACCGGCAGATCAATCAATCGCGTTTTTGTGACTGGGGCTACATTTTGCGCCGGAGGCGGGGGAGCGGGAACGGTTGCAGGCGTTGCACGTGGGGCTTTTTCTTTGCCCTCGTTTAACAAGGGCAAACCCGCGCGTTCAATTTCGGCTTTTAACTCTGCGTCTTTGCAGCCGCTAATGCCCACGATGCGCAACCCCGTGGAGGCGACGGCCTGCTGGAGCCGCTTCCAGTTAACCGGCCCCTCAAGGTCGCTTACATTGACGACGACAGGAGCATGCTTAAGAAAAGCGGGAGCCTGCGCGATTTTGTCTTCTAACGCCTGACGAATAACCTCGGGTTTTGCATCATGCAAATGAACCACTGATAAGGTGAAGCTACTGCCTTTAAGCTCGATGGGCGTATTTGACATCCTGGCCTTACTCAATTTGCTATTAACCGCAACACATCGCCGCGATATTCCGAAGAGTATCAGGCATGTTATAGTCAGGAGTATATTGAGGCAAGCAACCACCCGTTAATTCAGAGTAAAAACATGTTTTGTGTGATCTACAGAAGTACCAGCCGCGACCAGACCTACCTTTATGTCGAAAAGAAAGACGATTTTTCCCGCGTGCCTGAAGAATTAATGAAAAGCTTTGGCCGACCGCAGCTGGCGATGCTGCTGCCGCTGGACGGCCATAAGAAGCTGGTGAACGCCGATCTGGAGAAAGTCAAAAAGGCGTTAACCGAGCAGGGCTATTATTTACAGCTTCCGCCGCCACCGGAGAATTTATTAAAACAGCATCTTGAGGTGAGCGGAAAGAAATAAGCCCGGGTCCTTCCGGGAACAACTCATCAACCGATTAGGGGTCGACCATGTATCAACATCATAACTGGCAAGGTGCATTACTGGATTATCCCGTCAGCAAAGTGGTCTGCGTGGGCAGCAACTATGCAAAACATATTCAGGAGATGGGCAGCGCCGTGCCGGAAGAGCCGGTTCTGTTTATTAAGCCAGAAACCGCACTGTGCGATATTCGCCAGCCGCTGGTTCTGCCGCAGGGACTGGGCTCGGTGCATCATGAAGTGGAGCTGGCGGTGCTGATCGGCGCGACGCTGCGCCAGGCGACCGAAGAGCATGTAGAGAAAGCGATTGCGGGTTACGGTGTCGCGCTTGACCTGACGCTGCGTGATGTTCAGGGCAAAATGAAGAAAGCGGGGCAGCCGTGGGAAAAAGCGAAGGGTTTTGATAATTCATGCCCGATTTCCGGTTTCATTCCGGTGAGTGAATTTACCGACGATCCGCAGAACACGCCGCTCAGCCTGAAGGTCAACGGCGAGATCCGCCAGCAGGGAACGACCGCTGACATGATCCATAAGATCGTTCCGCTGATTGCCTACATGAGCCGCTTCTTCACCCTGAAACCTGGCGACGTGATCCTCACCGGCACTCCGGAAGGTGTGGGGCCGCTGCTTAGCGGCGACGAACTGGATGTCAGTTTTAACGGCCTGTCGCTGAAAACCCGCGTGCTGTAAAAGCACCTTGCCGCCTGAAAAGGGCGGCAAAACTTGCATCAACGTGCCAGACTCGTTATAAGGTGCGCTCTATTTTGACGTGTGGACATCCCGATGAACGACATTCCTTTCTGGCAAAGCAAAACTCTCGACGACATGACCGACGCGGAGTGGGAATCGTTGTGTGACGGCTGCGGGCAGTGCTGCCTGCATAAGCTGATGGATGAAGATTCGGACGAGATCTATTTCACCAACGTAGCCTGCAAGCAGTTAAACATCAAAACCTGTCAGTGCCGCAACTATGAGCGCCGTTTCGAATATGAGCCGGACTGCATCAAGTTAACCCGTGAAAATCTACCGACCTTTGAGTGGCTGCCGCATACCTGCGCGTATCGCCTGCTGGCGGAAGGGAAAGATCTGCCCACATGGCATCCGCTGTTGACGGGGTCGAAAGCGGCGATGCACGGCGAACGTATTTCCGTGCGCCACATTGCGGTGAAAGAGTCCGAGGTGCGGGACTGGGAAGACCACATTATGAATCACCCTAATCGGTGATAATAAAAAACCCGCCGAGGCGGGTTTTTTATTGTTCACAATTGTGTCGAGTGGCGCTGCGCTTACCCGACCTGCAAAACTGACGTTGCCGTTCTGCTTTTACCTTCCAAAAAGATCGCGTTTCTTTGGTTTGAACGGCTGGGCAATCAGCACCAGCAGCGCCACCACAAAGTAGGCGACAAAAATGCCCACCAGCCACTGCGGCATCTCGAGCGTCAGGAATTCCCACTGGCGTACAGAGCAGTCACCGGAGGCCACAAACACCTGCGGCAGCCATTTATCCAGCGGCAGCCAGCTCGGGAAGCGGGCGGCAAAATCGCAGGTCATAAACGGCGACGGGTGAAGCTGCATTTGGGTGTGCTCCCAGGCAAGCGCAATGCCTTTCCCGGCGCTGTACAGCCAGATGGCAATTGCCGCATAGCGTAACGGTGATTTGGGTGCAATCGCACCTACCAGACCCGCGCCCATAATGCCGAACAGCGCACAACGCTCATAAATACACAGTACGCAAGGTTTCAGCCCCATCACATGCTGAAACCACAGCGCGACCATTTCCAGCGCAAAGGCGGTCAGGGCCATCAACAACCACGCTCCGCGACCGCGTGAGCACTGGTTCAAAAATCGCAACATAATCATTTCCCTGGAACATGCTTAGACAGCGCAGTGTAAACGAATTTTAATGCGCCGCAAGTATACCTGCTTGCAATAACCATTGCGTACAGGGAACGAGAGTAATTTTGATGCACAGTAAACCAACCAGGGTAAGCACCAGCGTATACGGCAGCGCCATCCAGACCATTCTTCCATAAGAAAGTCGTATGAGTGGCGCCAGTGCCGAGGTCAGAAGGAAGAGGAATGCCGCCTGACCGTTCGGGGTTGCCACGGAGGGGAGGTTGGTTCCGGTGTTGATCGCCACCGCCAGCAGCTCGAACTGTTCACTGCTGACAATCCCTTGCTCCATCGCGGCTTTGGCCTCATTGATGTATACCGTCCCGACAAAGACGTTATCGGATATAGAGGACAACAGACCGTTAAACAAATAGAACAGCGTTAGCTGCGAATCTGGCGTAGCCTGAAGCACAAACGCGATGATCGGCGCGAACAGATGTTGGTCAATAATCACCGCCACGACGGCAAAAAACACCGCCAGCAGGGCGGTAAACGGCAGCGCTTCGGTAAAGGCTTTTCCGATAGCATGTTCGTCCGTAACGCCGCCCAGGCTGGTTGCAAGGATAATTACCGACAGGCCAATCAGCCCCACCTCGGCAAGGTGGAAGGCCAGCGCAGCGATAAGCCACACGCCGATGAAGCCCTGTGCAATCAGGCGCAGCGTCTCCTGGCGCGTGCGTTGTTTGCGGCTCTGCTCGTCAAACTTATGCAGCTCCTGGCGGACCTGATCGGGCAACGTCGCGCCATACCCAAAGAGGTTGAATTTTTCGACCAGCACACAGGTGGCTAACCCGCAGACCAGCACGGGTACGCTGACCGGCGCCATGCGCAGGAAAAATTCGCCAAAATGCCACTCAGCTGCTTTGGCGATAATCAGGTTTTGCGGCTCCCCGACCATGGTCATCACGCCGCCCAGCGCCGTCCCCACGCCCGCATGCATCATCAGGCTGCGCAGAAATGCGCGGAACTGTTCCAGCACATCGCGGTTGTGCGCCTCAACGTGGCTGTCGTCCTGCAAGTTATCGCCAGGACGAGACGAGGCCACCCGGTGGTAAATCCCGTAAAAGCCGACGGCGACGCTGATCACTACCGCCACGACCGTCAGCGCATCCAGGAAGGCAGAGAGGAAGGCTGCGGCAAGGCAAAACGCCAGCGAGAGCAGCGTTTTCGACGGAATGCTCAGCAGCAAACGGGTGAAGATAAACAGCAGAAGCTGCTTCATAAAGTAGATCCCCGCCACCATGAAGATCAGCAGCAGCAGGACTTCAAGATTCGACGCTATCTCGTTTTTAACATGCTCCGCGCTGGTCATTCCAATGACCACAGCTTCCAGCGCCAGCAGCCCGCCGGGCAACAGCGGATAGCACTTCAGCGCCATCGCCAGGGTAAAGATAAACTCGGCGACCAACATCCACCCGGCAACGAAGGGATCCAGCAAAAAGATAACGGGATTAACGACCAGGAATACCAGTAAAGTGAGTTTGTACCAGTCAGGTGACTGACCTAAAAAGTTGCGCCACAGCGCGCGCCCAAATGAAATTTCCACGACAGACGTCCTTTCCCCGTCAAATAAGACAAGACATCAGTATACGCAAAAATGGCGGCAGAGCGGGGGATTAAGCCATTTGTAAATTTCATAAAAATGAAACGGCGATCCCTCTTTTCTGTCTCTGCTGCGCTATCTGCCTCTGCACGCCTCTGGTATGATGAGTGTAATTTGCTAAAGCTGTGTAATGGAAATCTCACTATGGTCATTAAGGCGCAGAGCCCGGCGGGTTTCGCGGAAGAGTACATCATTGAAAGCATCTGGAATAATCGTTTCCCTGCGGGATCAATTCTACCTGCTGAACGCGAACTCTCTGAACTGATTGGCGTCACCCGTACCACGCTGCGAGAAGTGCTCCAGCGTCTGGCGCGCGATGGCTGGTTGACGATACAGCATGGCAAACCCACTAAAGTGAATAACTTCTGGGAAACGTCCGGGCTGAACATTCTTGAAACGCTGGCGCGTCTCGATCACGAAAGTGTACCGCAGCTGATTGATAATCTGCTTTCCGTGCGCACCAACATCGCCACCATTTTCATCCGCACCGCGTTTCGCCAGCACCCTGAAGATGCGCTGAAGGTACTTGCTACCGCCAATGAGGTGGAAGACCACGCGGATGCCTTTGCGACCCTGGATTACAACGTGTTCCGTGGTCTGGCGTTTGCTTCCGGCAATCCGGTTTACGGTCTGATCCTTAATGGGATGAAAGGGTTATATACGCGCATTGGTCGTCACTACTTTGCTAACCCTGAAGCCCGCAGTCTGGCGCTCGGCTTCTATCATAAACTGAGCAAACTCTGCACCGAAGGGCTGCACGATCAGGTCTATGAAACCGTGCGTCGTTACGGCCACGACTCCGGTGAAATCTGGCACCGGATGCAGAAAACGCTGCCGGGTGATTTAGCGATTCAGGGCCGGTAAAAGAAAAAACCTCTCGATTGAGAGGTTTTTTTTCGCCGGGTGGCGGCTTCGCCTGACCCGGCCTACAGGTCCCGTAGGCCCGGTAAGCGTAGCGCCACCGGGCAAAAAATCCCACTACAGCGTATTCAACCGCACCGGACACCGCTCCAGCAGCTCCACGCTGCCATCTTCGTTCTGCTGCTCCAGCAAGACGTCAAATCCCCACAGGCGATGCACATGCTTCAGCACTTCCTTACGCCCCTTATCCAGCGGCGCGCGGTTGTGCGGAATATAGCGCAACGTCAGAGAGCGATCGCCGCGCAGATCCACGTTCCAGACCTGAATGTTCGGCTCAAGATTACTCAGATTGTACTGGGACGACAGGCGCGAGCGGATCTCGCGATAGCCCTCTTCGTTGTGGATCGCGGAGATCTCCAGGAAGTTGTTGCGGTCATCATCCAGTACGGTGAAGAAGCGGAAATCACGCATGATCTTCGGCGACATGAACTGGCTGATAAAGCTCTCATCCTTAAAATCACGCATCGCGAAGTGCAGCGTTTCCAGCCAGTCGGAACCGGCAATATCCGGGAACCAGTATTTGTCCTCTTCGGTGGGCGACTGACAAATACGCTTGATATCCTGGAACATGGCAAAGCCGAGCGCGTACGGGTTAATACCGCTGTACCACGGGCTGTTATATGCCGGCTGGAACACCACGTTGGTGTGGCTGTGCAGGAACTCCATCATAAACCGTTCAGAGACTTTTCCCTCGTCATACAGGTGGTTCAGAATGGTGTAGTGCCAGAAGGTCGCCCAGCCTTCGTTCATGACCTGGGTCTGCTTCTGCGGATAGAAATACTGGCTCACCTTGCGCACGATGCGCAGGATCTCACGCTGCCAGGGCTCCAGCAGTGGGGCGTTTTTCTCCATAAAGTAGAGCAGGTTTTCCTGCGGCTCGGAAGGGTAGCGACGCGCCTCGGCGACGGTTTTCTCCTCTTCACGTTTTGGCAGGGTGCGCCACAGCATATTCACCTGGCTTTGCAGATACTCCTCGCGGCTTTTCTGCCGGGCTTTCTCCTCCTGCAAGGAGATCTTCTGCGGACGCTTATAGCGGTCAACGCCGTAGTTCATCAGCGCGTGGCAGGAGTCCAGCAGTTTCTCCACTTCGTCCACGCCGTAGCGCTCTTCGCAGTCGGTAATGTAGTTACGGGCGAAGATGAGGTAATCAACGATGGAGCTGGCGTCCGTCCAGCTGCGGAACAGATAGTTATTTTTGAAGAACGAGTTATGTCCATAGCAGGCGTGCGCCATCACCAGCGCCTGCATGGTAATGGTGTTCTCCTCCATCAGATAGGCAATACACGGGTTAGAGTTAATGACGATTTCATACGCCAATCCCTGCTGCCCGTGCTTATACAGCCGCTCTGTCTCAATGAATTTTTTACCAAACGACCAGTGCGGATAGTTAATCGGCATCCCGACGCTGGAGTAAGCGTCCATCATCTGTTCCGAGGTGATGACTTCAATCTGATGGGGGTAGGTATCCAGACGATAGAGTTTGGCCACCCGGTCGATCTCCGCCAGGTAGACATCCAGCAACTCGAAGGTCCAGTCGGGTCCATCGCTCAGACGGGTGCTGTCCCTGGACATGGAATCTAGTGTAGCCATTAGCGCGCCCTCGTTGTTGGTCGCTCTCTCTGACTGGAGAGCCTCCTTTCAAGCATAGATCACCCCATTCAAATACGCGGGGCGCAGAAATTTTTTCTTTGCGATTTCACGTTTTCGATACGGCAAAAAAAGCGGTGCTCACAGAATTTTCTACTGGTTAAAAATAACGCGCAGCAGGAGATCCCAAATAAGCGCTATCCCCTGATACAGCGGGATATGTGAGTTGAGTCACCATAAAAAAGTCATATGTTGAATAATATTTTCAACTAGGTTATCAATCTGTAATTAGATGATTGTTCTTTTGCTCATAATGGAGTGGCTATGCGTGTTGTCATACTGGGAAGTGGTGTCGTTGGCGTAACCAGCGCCTGGTATTTAAGTCAGGCGGGACATGAGGTTACCGTTATCGATCGCGAATCCGGTCCGGCGCTGGAAACCAGTGCGGCGAATGCGGGGCAAATCTCCCCGGGCTACGCTGCGCCGTGGGCGGCCCCGGGCGTTCCGCTGAAGGCGATCAAATGGATGTTTCAGCGACATGCGCCGCTGGCGATCAGCCTCGACGGCACGCAGTTCCAGCTTAAGTGGATGTGGCAGATGCTGCGCAACTGCGACACCCGCCACTATATGGAAAACAAAGGGCGCATGGTGCGTCTGGCGGAATACAGCCGCGACTGCCTGAAGGCGCTGCGTGCCTCAACGGGCATTGAATATGAAGGACGCCAGGGCGGCACGCTTCAGCTGTTCCGTACCGCGCAACAGTACGAAAACGCGACCCGCGATATCGCCGTGCTTGAAGATGCGGGCGTACCGTATCAGCTGCTGGAAGCCAGCCAGCTGGCGCAGGTGGAGCCAGCGCTTGCCGAGGTCGCGCACAAGCTGACGGGCGGTCTGCGTTTACCGAACGATGAAACCGGCGACTGCCAGCTTTTCATCCAGCGTCTGGCGCGCATGTGTGAGCAGGCCGGGGTGAAATTCCGCTTCAATACTTCTGTCGACAAACTGCTGTCGGAAGGGGAGAAGATTTACGGCGTGAAGTGTGGGGAAGAGGTAATCAAAGCCGATGCCTACGTGATGGCGTTTGGCTCCTACTCAACCGCGATGCTGAAAGGGATCCTGGATATCCCGGTCTATCCGCTGAAAGGCTACTCCCTGACCATTCCTGTGAAAGAGGACAGCGGTGCGCCGGTCTCGACCATTCTTGATGAAACCTACAAAATCGCCATCACCCGCTTCGATAACCGGATCCGCGTCGGCGGCATGGCGGAAATCGTGGGCTTTAATACTGAGCTGCTTAAACCGCGTCGTGAAACGCTGGAGATGGTCGTGGGCGATCTCTTCCCGCGCGGCGGCTTCATTGAGCAGGCGACGTTCTGGACCGGCCTGCGCCCAATGACCCCGGACGGCACGCCGATTGTGGGCCGTACGCCATACAAAAATCTGTGGACCAACACCGGCCACGGCACGCTTGGCTGGACCATGGCCTGCGGTTCGGGCCAGCTGCTGAGCGACCTGATCTCCGGGCGGACGCCGGCAATTCCGTTTGACGATTTGAGCGCCGCACGCTATCAATCAGGGTTTACCCCATCGCGTCCACAACACCTGCACGGCGCGCATAATTAAGGAGTCGCAATGTCCCGTCCTATTCTGGCCCAGCTGGATTTGCAGGCGCTGAAGGATAACCTGCAAATTGTTCGCCGTGCTGCGTCGGGTTCTCGTGTCTGGTCGGTGGTGAAAGCCAACGCCTACGGTCATGGTATCGACCGTATCTGGAGTGCGCTCGGCGCCACCGATGGTTTTGCCCTGCTGAATCTGGAAGAGGCCATCCTGCTGCGCGAGCGCGGCTGGAAAGGACCGATCCTGCTGCTGGAAGGATTCTTCCATGCGCAGGATCTGCCTCTGCTGGATAAGTACCGCCTGACGACCAGCGTTCATAGTAACTGGCAGATCAAGGCGATTCAGGACGCGAAGCTGCATGCCCCGCTGGATATCTATCTCAAAGTGAACAGCGGGATGAACCGTCTGGGCTTTCAGCCTGAACGGGTGCACACGGTCTGGCAGCAGCTTCGTGCGCTGAAAAACGTCGGTGAGATGACGCTGATGGCGCATTTCGCCGATGCGGAAAAGCCGGACGGAATTGCCGATGCCATAGTCCGCATTGAGCAGGCGGCAGAAGGGCTGGACTGTCCGCGCTCGCTGTCGAACTCAGCGGCAACGCTCTGGCATCCTGAAGCGCACTACAACTGGGTGCGTCCGGGGATCGTTCTGTACGGCGCGTCACCCTCAGGTCAGTGGCAGGATATCGCCAACAGCGGCCTGAAGCCGGTGATGACGTTACGAAGCGAGATTATCGGCGTGCAGACGTTAAAAGCGGGCGATACGGTGGGCTATGGCAGCCGTTATCGGGCAGCGGGCGAACAGCGTATCGGTATCGTGGCGGGGGGCTATGCAGATGGTTATCCGCGCATCGCCCCGAGCGGCACGCCGGTGTGGGTCGATGGCGTGCGCACCGGCACGGTAGGCACCGTCTCAATGGACATGCTGGCCATTGATTTAACGCCGTGTCCCCAGGCGGGGATCGGGTCACCGGTTGAGCTGTGGGGCAACGAAGTTAAAATTGATGATGTGGCCGCTGCGGCGGGCACCGTTGGGTATGAGCTGATGTGCGCGCTGGCACCCAGAGTGCCTGTTGTGACGGTGTAACTTGTGTATGTGCCGGGTGGCGGCTTCGCCTTACCCGGCCTACAAAAGCCCGAAAGTAGGTCGGGTAAGCGTTAGCGCCACCCGGCAAAAAAGCAGCTACTCCGCCTCTTCCTCCATCGGCCTTACGCCGACTTTGCGCACCGCATTATCTTCTTTCTCGGCTACCGTCCAGATCATCCCGGCAAACTCCACCTGGTCACCGACGACCGGCGCAGCCCCTAATAATTGCTGAATAATTTCACCCAGTGTTTGCTGGTTATCGCGATTCTCCAGTCCACCTTCCAGGCCATAAATCAGCGCCACATCCGCAAAGCGGGCGCTGGCTTCGAGGATAAAATCGCCGAAGAAACGCTGATCCAGCGCCACCGGGGGCGACTGGCTGAACAGCTTGCCGAGGGCAGGCAGGTCGCGCTCGCGGCCAATCACGCAGAGAATATCGTTCTCACGCAGCCGCGTGCTGCCGGTCGGGTGAAGCAGGGCGTTATCCCGGAACAGGGCGGCAATGCGCGTTTCAGCGGGCATATGCAGATCGCGCAGGGACGCGCCCACGCACCACTTATCGGCGCTTAGCTGGTAGACAAACTGTTCCCAGGGATTCTCAGGGTGAATATCCAGCCCCACGCGGGAGACCGGCCAGCCAATGGGCGGTACCACCACTTTGGCTTTTTTCGCCGCCCAGCCCAGCGACGTCCCCTGGAACAGCAGCGACACCAGCACCACGAAGAAGGCGACGTTAAAGAACAGGCGGGCGTTGTCCAGCCCGGCCATCATCGGGAACACTGCCAGAATAATCGGCACCGCGCCGCGCAAACCCACCCAACTGATAAATATCCGCTCACGCAGGTTAAATCCGCGGAACGGTAGCAGCCCGGCAAACACCGACAGCGGACGGGCGAAGAAGATCATCCAGGCCGACAAAAGCAGCGCCGGTACGGCGATAGGCAGCAGGTCCGACGGCGTCACCAGCAGGCCCAGCACCAGGAACATGGCAATCTGCGCCAGCCAGGCCAGACCGTCGAAGTTCTGCAAAATGGCGTGACGGTTGCGAATCGGTCGGTTGCCCAACAGGAAACCGCAAAGGTAAACCGCCAGAATACCGCTGCCGTCCAGCGCGGTGGTGACGGCAAATATCAGGATCCCGCCGCTCAGGGCCAGCAGCGGGTAAAGGCCGGAAGGCAGCGTAATACGGTTGATCGTCTGCTGTAACAGGTAACCGCCGCCGAGACCAATGATAATCCCCAGGCCAAACTGCTGGAGGATGTGCCAGGCGAACATCCAGCTCAGGCCGGTTTCGTGCTGCTGGATCATCTCAATCAGAGTGATGGTCAGGAACACCGCCATCGGATCGTTACTGCCGGATTCAATCTCCAGCGTGGAGCCAACACGTTCGTTCAGCCCCTTGCCGCCGAGCAGCGAGAAAACCGCTGCCGCATCGGTCGAGCCGACAATCGCGCCAATCAGCAGGCCTTCCATAATATCGAGGTTAAACAGCCAGGCCGCCATCATACCGGTCAGGCCAGAGGTGATCAGCACCCCGACGGTCGCCAGAGACAGCGCCGGGCCTAAGGCCACGCGGAACGAACTTGCCTGGGTGCGCATACCGCCGTCCAGCAGGATGACCGCCAGCGCGAGGTTACTCACCATATAGGCGAAAGGGTAATTATCGAAGGGGATACCGCCGATTCCGTCGACTCCCGCCAGCATGCCGATAGCTAGGAAAATGACAAGAATAGGTATGCCAAGGCGCGATGAAAATGAACTTAATAAAATGCTGAAGGTTACCAGGATGGAACCCAGAATGAAAAGACTGATTATCGCTGTGGCACCCAATGTCGTCTTACTCCCACCTCAATGTGAACGCTGTTATTAAAACCCTAACATATTAACAACGGTAACTGCGTATTATTGAGGGGGAATAACGGCTTTTTTATGCCTTTAAGACCGGATGACCGCTGATGGTTAACCGACTGCCTGAATTATCGTGTACAAGGTGCGCCCGGGCGCCCAGCGGCAGCGTAACGGTTTGCTGCTCATGGCCGAAATCCAGTCCGGCGATCATCGGGATATCCAGGCGGGAACGAATGAAATCAATCATCGTCTCCAGGGAATAGCCCGCATCGTAATCGTTGGGGGCTGAACCGCTAAAACTGCCCAGCACAATGGCCGACTGCCGATCCAGGATCCCGGCGTGATACAGCTGCAACAGCATGCGTTCGACACGGAACGGGTGTTCATTGATATCTTCCAGCACCAGTACGCCATCCGTGATCTGCGGCAACCACGGCGTACCAATTAGCGACACCATCATCGCGAGGTTGCCGCCCCACAGCTGTCCTTCACATTCCCAGTGCGGTCCATTGCCTTGCCACTCGATGGTGAACGTCGGGTTTTGCAGGGCGCGCCAGAAATGGTCCTGCGTAAACGCATCCAGCTCCGGCGCTCCAAAGTTACCGGCCAGCATCGGGCCGCTAAAGGTAATGACGTTATGCAACGCCAGCAGGCCGAGCTGGATCGCCGTGAAATCGCTGTGTCCGCAGATTAACAGCGGATCCTGCTGCTGGCGCGCGGCCAGCCCGGCCCAGTCGATGCTCTCCAGCAGCCGGCTTGCGCCATAGCCGCCGCGCACGGCCAGCACAATGGTGTTTTCACCTTCCAGCGTCGCCAGGCTGTTGATATCGCTCAGTCTCTGCGCCTCCGTACCGGCAAAACGCTGCATGCGGCGGGGGATAATTGTCTGATTTTCTACCTGATGGCCCATTTCCAGCAGGCGTTGAACGCCCCGCTGTGCCGCCTCCTGATTGATGCAGTAGCCTGACGGTGCGATGAGATGAAACTGAGGCATGGCAATTCCTTGCTGAATGAGAATCTAATTGTCTATATCATGCCGCTTATACGCCGCCTGCTTCAAGGGGCGACGTACCGCGATGACCGGCTATAAGGATAGATGACGTGAAATTGAGATGGTTTGCTTTTTTGATTGTGCTGCTCGCTGGCTGTAGTTCAAAACATGATTATCAAAATCCCCCCTGGAACCCTGAAGTGCCGGTAAAGCGGGCCATGCAGTGGATGCCGATCAGCGAACAAGCCGGAAAGGCCTGGGGCGTGAGCCCGCGTCTGATCACGGCGATCATTGCCGTGGAGTCCGGCGGCAACCCGACGCTGGTGAGTAAATCGAATGCGGTGGGGCTGATGCAGTTAAAAGCCTCGACGGCGGGAAGAGAGGTCTATCGCTACATGGGCTGGAAGGGACAGCCATCCACCAGCGAGCTGAAAAACCCGGAGCGTAATATCTCTATGGGAACCGCTTACCTGAGCATTCTCGAGCATGGCATTCTGAAGGGGATTGACGATCCGGAAGTGATGCAATATGCACTGGTGGTGTCGTACGTTAACGGAGCCGGCGCGCTGCTCCGAACCTTCTCATCCGATCGCAAAGAGGCGATAGAAGAGATTAACGATATGGATAAAGATGAATTCTTCGAGCACGTTGTGAAGAATCATCCGTCAGCACAGGCTCCACGTTATATCTGGAAAGTCCAGAAAGCGATGGACGCCATGTAACGCCTTTGTCGGGCGGCAGCACGCTGCCCGACGCCTTTCAGCGCACTTTATTCGCGCGTTCCCGCGCTTCACGCTCCAGTGAGAAGATGATGCGCTGTAGTTCGCGTTCGGCGCCTGGCCCGACATTCAGAAAGCGAAAGCTCAGTCGCGGCGTGGTAATGGTTTCGTTTTTGCTGTCCACCACCTTGCGCTCGCTGATGGCAATCAGCTGGGCGTCAAACCAGAAGCGTCCCCATCCGCCCATATCCAGCTCAATCTGACTAAAACGCATACCTTCCACCAGCCCTTCCGGCTTCGGCGTATCCATTAACGCGCCCATCCCGCCCAGTGACAGGTCGAAGAGACGAAAGCGGATCTCTTTTTTGTCCGGCATTTTTGCCTTACAGAAATAGGCCGGGTGAAGCGGAGCGCTGATGCGAAAAAACTCCCGGCGTTGCACGAACCAGAGGTTAGCGGGCAGGGGAGCGATAAACGCAGGCAAATCCTGGTACGCGATCGCGGTCAGACGAGGCAGCACAAACTCGACTTTCGCCCCCTGCGTTTCGGCCATCACCGAGAGATTCTCTGCCTGTAGCGCGGCACGGTTTTCATCGCTCTGGCTACCCAGATCGACGATCAGGTGCTCTGCCGTCACGTCCAGGATCTTGCTGATAAACTGGCTGGTTGACCAGTTGATGCGCAGCGGCACCTCGCCTTTTTTCAGGTCGCGTAACACCCCTAATACAGCCAGCGGATTTTGTTTCAGGAACTGCTCACTGTAGCTACTCACGCCAGATGGCTCCTCGATAGATGACAGACTGTCTCTGGGTTATCGGCACGCGGGCATGAAACTTAATACAAACGATCTGTTTTTCTCCGCCGATATTGATTTGCTAATGGAAATGATAATAATTGCCGTTCCCAATACCATCTAATAACAAGACGACACTATGAGCACTTCACGTTTTGCGTTATGCGCGTTGGCAGGCGCCGTCACGCTGGCATTGCAAACACAGGCTTTCGCAGAAGAATCCACCATCGTGGTGACAGGCACAGAGCAGGGCAGCGCGCTTCCTGCCTGGACCAACAGCGCCACGAAATCAGCCGTCGCGGAAAGTAAAACGCCGCAGGTGATCAACACCATTGCCGCTAAAGAGATTGAGCAGCGGCACGCCAGTTCGGTAAACGAGATCCTGCGCTATGCGCCGGGCGTTTCCACGGAGGTGCGCGGGAGCACCTCTTACATGAGCGAGTACAAAATCCGCGGGTTCAACGTCGATCAGGAGTTCTACAACGGCCTGCAACTTCCCTATAACGTCACCGGGAACACCAAAGCGCGAATCGATCCGCTGCTGATTGAGAGCGTCGATATCCTGAAGGGGCCGTCATCCGTGCTGTATGGCGGCGGCTCACCGGGCGGGCTGGTCAATATTCAGAGTAAAAAGCCGCAGAAAGAGGCGAAAACGGAACTGGGCTTTAATACCGGAAACCGCAATCTGAAAGAGGGATACCTGGACTCTACGGGGCAGATCGCGAACAGCGACTGGAACTATCGCCTGCTGGGCAAAGCGACGGAAAGTGACGAACAGGCGCACACCACGCGCTATGAAAACTATCTGGTGGCCCCCTCCGTGACCTGGCAGCCTGATGACAAAACGCGCCTGACCATTGACGCGCTGGCGCAAAATACGCCGAGCCTGACGCCGTCTGATCCGATGCCGCTAAGCTATCTGCGGTCTAAATACGCCGATCGTCGTGACTATGCCGGGGATGAGTGGAGCGGCTTTAAGCAGCGCCAGTGGATGCTGGGATACAGCTTTGAGCATGAGTTTGACAGTGGCTGGGGCTTTAACCAGAAAGCGCGCTACTTTGACGTGGACACCCACCAGCGCAGCGCCTATTCCACCGGGACGGGCAGCGAGGTCTACCAGCTTAACCGCTTCGCCTATACCACGGATGAAGATTTGCAGAGCTTCAATATTGATAACCAGGTCACCCGAACCGTCGCGCTGGGGGACTGGAAACATCATCTGCTGGCGGGCTTTGACTACCAGAAGCTGAACTCTCACTTCCATTATCGTTACGCCTCATCCACACCGGGTATCGATATGCGTCATCCGGATCACTCGCAGATCGATAACGATGCGCTGGGGCTTGAAACCGCGCAGAAAAACCGTCTCAGCTATCAGCAGAATGGCTATTACCTCCAGGATCAGATTGCGTTTGGCGGGCTGAACATGCTGGCCAGCCTGCGCTATGACGACTACCGTTCCGTCACCACTAACTATCTGCAAAACGGTGACAAAGCCTGGGTATCGCAGGATCGCCTCACCAAACGACTGGGCGCGCTTTATGCCTTCGACAATGGACTCTCGCCGTTTATCAGTTATTCAGAAGGGTTCGCCCCAGTATCACCGCAGGGCACGCTGACCGCGAAAGACGTTAAGCCCACCACCAGCAAGCAGGAGGAGGGGGGGGTGAAATACCTGCTGGCGGAATACGCAACCACCTTCACCGCCTCGGTGTTTAACATTCGTCAGAAAAATGTGGTGACCAGCGATCCGGGCTTCCTCAACTATCGCCAGACCGGGGAAGTGGAATCGAAAGGCGCGGAGCTTTCCGCTATGAGTCGTCCAACGGATAACCTGACGCTGATTGCCAACTATGCCTACACCCACGCCATCAATACCGAAGATGACAAGTACCAGGGCAAACGACCGACGCAGGTCCCTGAGAACGCCTTTAATCTGTGGGGCGATTACACCTTCGACAGCACGCCGCTGAGAGGGGTAACGCTGGGGGGAGGCGCACGCTACACCGGGCCGATGGAGATCTCGCCAGCCAACGACGCAGGCAAGCTGGGCGGTACGACGCAGTACGATCTGGCGGCATCTTACCGCATGGGTGAACTGGCGCCATCGCTGGAGGGGCTGACGCTGAAAGCGAGCGCGCAGAACGTCACCAACAAAGAGACGCTCACCTGCTATGACGCGACCAACTGCTGGATAGGCCGCGACCGCACCTTCCAGGTCGGGGCGAGTTACAGCTTCTGAAAAAAGCCCGGTGGCGCTAGCGGGTCACTTTATTGCACGGAACCTGACCCTCGCCCCTTTGGGGAGAGGGTCAGGGTGAGGGGCGCTACTGCGCCGCCTGTTTCGCAGGTGCAACATCATCGTTTGCCGCAGGCTGATTCTCCGGTACGGTGTCGCATGGCTTCTCTTTCGGGCAGACCATGTCCAGCATCCTGAGCGTCACGCCGTTACTCCAGCCGAAACCGTCCTGCAACGGATACTCACCGCCGCCACCGCCGGTACCGGTCGAAGAGACATCGTATTTCTCAACCAGTTTCTTCTCGCGATCGTAGGTATGCTGAACGTTTTTCAGGAAACGCCAGGTCACGTCCATCGCCACTTTCTGCTGACCATAGTTCTGCAACCCTTCCACCGCTACCCACTGCAACGGCGCCCAGCCGTTCGGCGCATCCCACTGCTGCCCGCTGTTGATGGTGGTGGTAGAAATACCGCCCGGTTTCAGCAGGCGCGACGATGCGGCTGCGGCCACTTTATCGGCGCGATCCTGTGATGCGGCCTTCACATACAGCGGGAAGAGGGCCGCGGCAGTCAGCTGATTACGCACCTTCCTGGTTTTCAGATCGTAATCCGCATACCAGCCCTCTTTATCGTTCCACAGGTGGCTCTCCATGGCTTTCTGACGTGCGGAGGCCAGCGCGTCATATTTACTTGCGCTGGCGGTATCCCCGTCTTCCTGGCTGGCACGGGCCAGCAGTTTTTCCATCTTAAACATCAGCGCATTCAGATCCACCGGCACGATGCTGGTGGTGCGGATGGTATCCAGCTTCTGAGGATCGTCCATCCAGCGGGAGCTGAAATCCCAGCCCGAGGCCGCGGCAGAGCGCAGATCGCGATAGATCTCGGTGGCCGGACGGTTAGGGTTATTTTTGGCGGTGATGACGTCATCCAGCCACGACTCAGGGCGCGGCGTGTCCCGATCGTCCCAGTAGCGGTTGAGGATCGCGCCATCATCCAGCTTCACCACGCGTTTGTTCGCCTGACCAGGCTGGAGCCCATCAGCCCCCTCCATCCAGTAGGCATACTCTTTTTCCATCTGCGGACGGTATTTCTTTAACGCGTCGCTGTCATGCGTGGCCAGCAATTCCACCATCAGCGAGAAGAACGGCGGCTGAGAGCGGCTCAGGTAGTAGGTGCGGTTACCGTTAGGGATATGGCCCCAGGTATCAAGCTCGTAAGCGAAGTTGTCCACCATGTCGCCGATCTTATCCCAGTGGCCGCTCTCGGCCAGCCCCAGCATGGTGAAATAGCTGTCCCAGTAATAGACTTCGCGGAAGCGTCCTCCCGGCACGACATAGGGTTTTGGCAGAGGCAGGAGGGAGTCCCATTTGTTCGCTTTGTCGGTGGTGCGTGTCAGAACAGGCCACAGATCGTCTATGTGTTCGCGCAGGCTCTGGCCCTCAGGGGGAACATATTTCTCACCCTCCTTCGGCAGGATAAAGTTCATCTCCACGAAATGGCGCAGGTCAAAACCGGACTGGGTATGCTGCATCCGGTAATCCGCCAGGATCATTAGCGGGTCGCTTTTGGGAACGGCATCCGCGAAGGTTTTCTGATCCGGGAACAGTTTGGCGCTCTGTACGTCATTAAAGAGGGGGCCAAGAAGAATATCAGGTGAGCTTTGCTGGCTCGTTGGCTGGTCTTCAGCATAACCAAATGCGGTAACACCGAGTAGTGCGCCTGCCAACGCAAGGGGTAAAAAAGCGGGGCGTCGTGCGCGAGGTCTTATCATCGGTTCGTCTCCTGTCTTCACTGAGCAGCGTGACCGCTGTTGTCAATTACCTGAAAACCTTAGACGAATATCGTTAACTTCGCGTGTTGAATATCCCATTTTTCACATAACCAGATAATTCGGGTGCGCTTTCACAACACCGGGGGTGGATTACTTAATTTTTAACCACATCACGGAATGGCCGGGTAAGCTTCAAGCCACCCGGCTTAAGCCCTACAACCCTTTTTTATCCATAAGCACCGCCAGATCCACCAGACGGTTCGAGAAGCCCCATTCGTTGTCATACCACGACAGGATCTTCACCATATTCCCGCCAATCACCAGCGTTGAAAGCCCGTCGATGATGGATGAGCGCGGGTCGCCCTGATAATCACGGGAGACCAGCGGTTCATCGCTGTAGCCCAGGATGCCTTTCAGCGGCCCGCTGATGGCGGCCTGACGGAACGCGTCATTCACCTCTTCGGCGGTCACGTTGCGGCTCAGCGTCACCGTCAGATCGACAATCGACACCACCGGAACCGGTACGCGCAGGGAATATCAGGTGAGTTTACCGTCAAGTTCGGGGATCACTTTCCCGAGCGCTTTTGCCGCGCCGCTGGAATAAGGCACAATCGATAATGCTGCCGCGCGCGCGCCGCGCAGATCTTTTTCCGGCTGGTCATGCAGCGCCTGGCTGTTGGTGTAGGCATGCGTGGTGTTCATCAGCCCGTGTTCAATGCCAAACTGCTGGTGCAGCACCTGCGCCGCTGGCGCCAGACCATTAGTGGTGCAACTCCCGTTGCTGACCACAAAATGCTGGGCCGGATCGTACAGCGTGTGGTTCACGCCCATTACCACCGTCAGATCATCATTTTTAGCCGGGGCGGAAATAATGACGCGTTTTGCGCCGCCGCTCGTGATATGCACCGCTGCTTTTTCACGTTCGGTGAAGAAGCCGGTGGCTTCGATTACCACCTCAACGCCAGCGTCTTTCCACGCAATGTTTCCCGGGTCGCGTTCACTGAACACGGTGATGCGTTGCCCGTCAACCTGTAGCGCGCCGTCCGCCGCTTCAACGGGCACCGGCAGCGTGCCGAGCAGAGAGTCATATTTCAGCAGATGGGCGAGGGTTCTACTGTCCGTCAGATCGTTAATGGCCACAATCTGGAGATCCGGGTTGCCCAGCGCCGCGCGAAGAACATTACGTCCGATACGGCCGAAACCGTTAATACCGACCTTAACCATGATGCACTCCTTATCTGTGTTGTCTGGAGTGACTTTAGGCGTCAGGTCGGATGGCGTAAATGACAAAAAAGGATCAGATTACGCCATTCTGCGGCAGTGGAAGCGCTGGCGATATTCGCCCGGCGTGAGATGAAGCTGCTTTTCAAAAACGCGGCGAAGGTTGATGCTGGTCCCAAACCCGCTTTTTTCGGCAATGACCTCAAGCGGATACGAGGTCTGCTCCAGAAGCTGTCGTGCGGCGGCCAGGCGCGCTTCGGTGACATAACGGGCCGGAGGTACACCGACGTCACGCGTGAACACGCGGGTGAAATTGCGCGGACTCATGGCGACCCGTTCGGCCAGCCTTTCGACGCACAAATCTGCGGTGAGGTTTTGCAGGATCCAGCTTTGCAGTTCGCTAACCGGTCCGGTCGCGCCGGACTGCTCCAGTTTATAGCGGCTGAACTGTAGCTGGCCGCCAGGCCGACGCAGGTACATCACCATATCCTGCGCCACGTTGCGGGCGAGGGTGAAGCCGTAATCATCCTCCACCAGCGCCAGCGTCAGATCAAACCCGGAACTGACGCCGCCGGACGTCCAGACGGGGCCATCCTGAACATAGAGCGGGCCGCCCTCAACGTTGACCGCAGGATAGCGGGTTTTCAGGGTTTCCAGCAGCCGCCAGTGGGTCGTCGCCCGGCGCCCATCGAGCAGTCCTGCCTGTGCCAGCAGCAGGGCCCCGCCGCAGACAGAGGCGACGCGGCGCGCATGCGGCGCGGCCAGGTGCAGCCAGTCCACCACCGCGGTGCTTTCCTGTTCATTCATGCCACGACCGGTAATGATGATCGTATCCAGCGGCTCGCGCGGATCCAGCTCCGGCAGGCGATAGTCCGCCAGCAGGTTTAAGCCGGACTGGCCGTTGATCACCAGGTGAGGCTGGGTGGTGGCGATAATGATGCAGTAGCGGGGCTGCGCCAGGCCGTCCGGGTGCAGCCGGTTGGCCTGCATCAGAATGTCGGCGATACCGGCAGCCTCAAACAACATGCCACCGTCAGGTACGATAATCAGGATCTTCTTCATGTCCTGAAAAGTACCTTTATCACAAAATAAGTCAAGCGGCAGACAAACACCGTCGCAGAGACAAATGAGGCGTGCCGGGTGAAAGCCTGGAACGGCAGATGTTGGAAAGAAGTAAAAGAAATATGTAGTAACGGTAAAACTTTTTGCGTTAGGTTTACTGTTACTGCCGCTGAAACCCCCAGTTTATGGGCTGCAATGAAGTGTTCTGAACAATAAGAGAACAAAAAGATGTAGCCATGCTTAATTATTAAGGCTCAAAAAATAACCTCGGAGGATAATTTCGAGTAGGTTATTTCGGATCGCAAAATTAAATCCCTGCCATTTTCTTCACCGTCATTTGTTAATGCGGGACGCACGCACCCAATAAAAGTTATCTTCCAGATGCAACAATGAAAATATCCCAGATATATCCCACAGCGCACAGAAAAAATGAAATTCTAGTAATTATGGTAGTGGCGATAATAAGGGGTTACGTTAATGATAGTGGTTCTCTTTTGCCTTTTTAGCCATTAATTTTCATACAGTTACGCTAGAAATTCGTCTAAGAAAAAGACGATTTCAGCTAAGTGCGCATTTTTTATGAGATTAATCCTATAATGCATTGGGCGTATCATTAAACGCCATTAAGCAGGCAAGAAATATTGAATTGATGACAAGCTCATGTAAACTTGTCTACCGTTTGTCAAAATATGTCAGGAGCATGCTGGGCCCATTTCTGTTGGGTTCGTGCGGTAGCTATGCCCTAAAATAGTTACCTGCTGAAAATATCCCGACTATTTTAACAATAGCACCTAAGTCAAATTTTATCCCCCTCTCTTCATCCTCTAAATATCGCTACGGAAAAGCATATGAAACTGCGTGTATTGTTATCACTTCTGTTTGTTATGGCGGTGGCGGGCTGTAAGGCGCCGCAAAAACCAGCGATCACCGATGATACGATTGTGACCAGCCAGGTGAATGGCATCACGCTGACGCACCGTCACGCTGTTACCCCTCCGGCGGAGTTCACTCAAGTGAATGAACCGTATCGTGCCATGTACCCGGCATCCCTGATGAGCCGTCCTGACTACGGTGGAAAAGTGATCCGTACGCTTGAGACCGGCAAAACTTACGTCGTGCTGGGGCAGGTTGAACATTTCTGGATGGCGCTGGCCGATGAAGGGAGTGAACAGCTGATTGGTTATGTGCCGATGCGTGCCGTGATCAAGGCTGACCAGTACGAAGCCACCGTGCGTAAACAGGCACTGCGCCCGAAAGCGCGTAAGAAAACCACCTGTGTTGATGTCGATGGCAACAGCAAAGCCTGCAAAGACAGCGCGAACGGTACCTGGATCCTGAACTAAACGGGTTTCACGAGCATATTTTTATGAATAATAAAAATTTTCATCGGATGTGGTTCCCTTTTTTTGCGTTGATTTTCGCGCTGATCGGTGGTTGTACGTCGTCTTCACACAGCGACCCCTCCCGCTACAATCTTCAGTTTCAGGCTCATCCTCAAATCAATGATTCTGCGCCGCTTAAGGTCAGAGTGTTGCTGCTGAAATCCGATGCGGATTTCATGTCCAGTGACTTCTACTCCTTACAGAACAACGCGTCAGCCACGCTTGGCGCGAATCTGCTGAACAGCGATGTGTTCTTCCTGATGCCGGGCCAGCTTTCGAAAACCCTGAGCGGGCAAAGCTCACCGGAAGCGCGTTATATCGGCGTGATGGCGGAATACCAGTCGCTGGACGGCAAAAAATGGCGCGTCTCACTTCCTTTG
Organism: Enterobacter cloacae complex sp. IR5450; assembly: GCF_049238665.1. NCBI lineage: Bacteria > Pseudomonadati > Pseudomonadota > Gammaproteobacteria > Enterobacterales > Enterobacteriaceae > Enterobacter > Enterobacter cloacae complex sp. IR5450. The sequence goes on along the minus strand of NZ_JBMKIC010000011.1, from coordinate 28,932 downwards.
CCTGTTCCCGGCGAAAACGCGATTTACCAGTTCTGGAAATGGTCCGCAGATGAACTCCAGGCCAGCGTCTTCCTTGACGTAAATGGTATCCGGGTCATCAGCCAGTAACGCCCTTCATAACAGGAAAGAGATCATCATGACGAAAGCAGAAAAGGTCGTCTGGACCGAGGGCATGTTCCTGCGTCCCCACCATTTTCAGCGGACAGAAAGTTACCTCCTCAACCACGTTCGTGAGTGGGGGGCCTTGCAGCGTTCGTATCTCTGGGGCTTTCTCGACCTTGAGCTGGATGAAGCGATGCTTCGCCAGGGCTGTATTGCCCTCAGCTACTGTAGCGGTTTGCTGCCTGACGGCACCTTTTTCCAGGTGCGCAGCGACCGCAACGGTCCGGCTCCGCTAAAAATCCCCGATAATCTCACCAATGAAAAGGTGGTGCTTGCGCTGCCGGTTCGTCGCGGTGGCCGTGAAGAGGTGATTTTCAGCGAGGAGCAGTCTTCTCTGGCGCGTTTTATTACCTTTGAACAAGAGGTGGAAGACGACAACGCGATGTCGGTCGGGGAGGCGACGGTTCAGTTTGGCCGCCTGCGTCTGACCCTGATGCTGGAGAAAGATCTGACGGCAGAATGGACCGCCATCGGCGTGGCGTACGTCGCTGAAAAGCGCAACGACAACCACGTGCGGCTGGATAACAGCTACATCCCGCCAATGCTGAACGCCAATAACAGCCCGCAGCTGTACGGCATGATCAATGACCTGCACGGCTTGCTGGTGCAGCGTAGCCAGCAGATCGGCGGCCGCCTGCGCCAGCCGGGGCGTTTCAATACGTCTGAGATGGTTGAGTTCACGCTTCTCTCGCTGATCAACCGCCACCTTGGCGATGTCTCACATTTAAAAACGCTGCCGCTGCTTCATCCGGAAGCGCTCTGGCGCAGCTGGCTGCCGTTTGCCACGGAGCTCGCCACCTGGACGCCGCAGCGTACCGCAGAGAGCATACTGCCGGTATACGACCATGACGATCTCGCCGTTTGCTTCAGCAAACTGATGCTGATGCTGCGTCAGGGACTGTCGCTGGTGATGGAAGATCATGCCATCCAGCTGCCGCTGCACGAACGCTCCCACGGTCTGAACATCGCCACCGTGCCGGAGACCAGCATGGTCCGCGAATTTGGCTTCGTGCTGGCGGTAAAAGCCAATGTCCCCGGCGAACACCTGCAAACCCATTTTCCTGCCCAGATGAAGGTTGCGCCAGTCTCGAAAATCCGCGATCTGGTTCAGCTTCAGCTGCCGGGCATCATGCTTCGGGCAATGCCCGTCGCGCCGCCGCAGATCCCGTGGCATGCAGGCTACAGCTATTTCGAACTCGAGAGGGGCAGCGAACTGTGGCACGAGATGGACAAGTCCGGGGCATTCGCGCTGCATCTCGCAGGGGAATTCCCGGGTCTCGATATGGAGTTCTGGGCCATCCGTAGCCCGACAGAATAATAAAGCGAGCGCTTAATATGCAGGAACGACAGGATACCGGCAGTGATGCCGTGTTTACCGGAGCCAGTGGGAACAATCAGCTGGTGGCGGCCGCCAATCCGCTGCTCAATGCGATTCCGCAAATCCGTCATTCGGTTTCCCACGACGATCAGGTCGGGCTGCGCCAGCGCCTGATTGACGAAATTCGCCGTTTCGAGGTGCGATGCCAGCAGGCGGGCTTACCGTATGAAGTGATTGTCGGCGCGCGCTACTGCCTCTGCACGGCGCTGGATGAAGCCGCCGCGCTGACTCCCTGGGGAAGCAGCGGCGTCTGGTCAAGCAATGGTCTGCTGGTGACGTTTCATAACGAAACCTGGGGCGGCGAGAAGTTTTTCCAGCTGCTGGCGCGTCTGTCGCAGAATCCGCGCGAACACATTCTGCTGCTGGAGATGATCAACTACTGTCTGCTGCTCGGCTTTGAAGGCCGCTACCGCGTGCTGGACAATGGCCGGACCCAGCTTGAAACCATCAAACAGCGCCTGTGGCAGATGATCCGTGGCGTGCGCGGCAGCTACCCGCCGCCGCTCTCGCCGCACCCGGAAGATCGCCCGGTTCTGCGCAAGCTCTGGCGGCCGATGATCCCACTCTGGGCGTGCGTGGCGCTGGTCGGCTTTATCGCCTGCCTGTTCTATATCGTGCTGAACTGGCGTCTGGGTGATAACACCAGCCCGGTACTGGCGAAAATTTACCAGTCCCAACTGCCGGAAACCACGATCCAGCAGCCTGCGCGTCAGCTGCCGGCAGTGCTGAACCTGCGCGGCTTCCTGAAACCGGAAATTGATGCCGGTCTGGTGGCCGTTAAGGATGAGGCGGATCGCAGCGTGGTGATCCTGAAAGGGGACGGACTCTTTGCCTCGGCCTCAACGGTGGTGCGCGATTGCTATGAGCCGGTCATCGACCGCATCGCCCAGGCGATGAATAACGTCAGCGGCAAAATTCTGGTGGTGGGGTACAGCGACAACGTGCCGATCCGCAGCGCACGCTTCGCCTCCAACTATGAACTCTCGCTTGAGCGCGCCCGTTCGGTGCAAAAACAGCTCCAGGGTAGCCTCTCGCAGCCTGAGCGCGTCAAAGCCGAAGGGCGGGGCGAGATCAACCCGGTAGCGCCTAACACGACGCCTGAAAATCGCGCCCGTAACCGCCGCGTGGAGATTACGCTGCTGGTGTCGCCTGACAATACCCAGGCCGAGCTGAACGGATTGCCGCAAGGAAACTAAGGATGCTGACTACTCTACTTTCTATACTGACCAATCGCATTCTGTGGAGCTTCCTGGGCGTAACGGCGCTCGCGGCGGTCATCTGGATGATTGGCCCGCTGTTGTCTATCGTGGATACCCGCCCGCTTGAATCAGAGCAGAACCGCGTCATCAGCATTGCGGTGGTCTACCTGATTTGGGCCCAGAGCCACATTCTGCCGCGGCTGTATAACGCCTGGCTGAACCGTAAGCTGATGGACAAGCTCAACGAAAATACCACCAGCCCGGAGGCGGCCGATCCGCAGAAACGTCTGAACAGCGAGGAGCAGATCCTTGCCGGGCGTTTCGATGAAGCCGCCCAGATGCTGAAAAAAGCCCACTTCAGCAAAGCGGGACATGGCGCACAGTGGACGCAGCGCTTCAGCACGCAATACCTCTATCAGCTGCCGTGGTACGTCATTATTGGCGCGCCAGGTTCCGGTAAAACCACCGCGCTGGCCAACTCCGGGCTGCAATTCCCGCTGGCGGATCGCTTCGGTAAAACCGCGCTGCGCGGCATTGGCGGCACGCGCAACTGTGACTGGTGGTTTACCAACGAGGCGGTTCTGCTGGATACCGCGGGGCGCTACACCACTCAGGAGAGCGAGCAGGTTCAGGACGCCGGGGAGTGGCTGGAATTTATCAACCTGCTGCGTAAATACCGTCGTCGCCAGCCCATCAACGGCGTGATTATTACTATCAGTATTTCCGACCTACTGTCGCAGTCCGCTGAGGCCTCCCGGCAGCAGGCGGTCAACCTGCGCCAGCGTCTCTCCGAGCTGCATGAACAGCTGGGTATTCGCTTCCCGGTTTATGTGATGGTGACCAAAGCGGACCTGCTTAAAGGCTTCCGCGCCTGGTTTGCGGATTACGACAAAGCCCAGCGCGACCAGATCTGGGGCTTTACGCTGCCGTGGGAGCAGACCAAACACGCCGATTACGATCTTATGGGCAACTTCCAGCAGGAATTTTCCCTGCTGCAACAGCGTCTGGATGCGGGCCTTCCGGAAACCATGCTCAAAGAGCATGACGCCAAAACCCGTGCGGAAGCCTATCTCTTCCCGCAGGAGTTCGCCGCGCTGCGTCCGCTGCTGGCAGACTACCTGAGCACGGTCTTTGCCCGCTCAAACTTCGAAACCGAATTTTCGCCGCGCGGCATCTACTTCGCCAGCGGCACCCAGGAAGGGATGCCGTTTGACCGCGTGATGGGCGAGCTGAACCGCGCGCTCTCCTTACCTGAAGGGGAGGAAAGCACGCGCTGGGATTCGGTGAGCAAAGAGGCGCCGATACCGGGCGCGAAGGGTCAAAGCTTCTTCATTAAGAACCTGCTGCAAAACGTGATTTTCCAGGAAGCGGGTATCGCCGGGGAAAACCGCTGGTGGGAGCTTCGCAACCGCGCCGTGATGTGGTCCGGCTACGCGGCGCTGCTGGCTCTGCTGGTGATCCTGGGTGGCCTGTGGCTGACCAGCTACGCTAAAAATAAAGCCTATCTGGAAGAAGTGGACGCAAAAGTGCCGATGCTGGAGCAGCAGAGCAAGGCGCTGCAAAACCAGCCCCAGCGCGATCTGTTTGCGCTTCTGCCGCTGCTTAACAGCCTGGTGGATCTGCCGAAAAGCGATGCCTTCGACGTTAACGACCCGCCGGTTTCCCGCCGCATGGGGCTTTATCGCGGGGATGACGTCAGCGATGCCTCGCAGTCTCTGTATCAGAAGGCGCTGGATCAGATGCTGCTGCCTGCCGTGGCGATGCACATTACCACCTGGCTGCGCAACGACAACGGCAGCGACGTGGAATACAGCTATGAGGCGCTGAAAGCCTATCAGATGCTCTACCAGCCGAAGCACTATGACGGCAAATTCCTGCACTCGTGGGTGATGCTCAACCTGCAACGCAACCTGCCGCAGAACGTGACGCAGGCGCAGCTTCAGGAGCTGGAATGGCACCTGACCCAGCTGCTGGAGCCAAAAATTCAGGCTTCACCGTATGCGCAGGATGAGGATCTGGTGGCCCGTGAAAGGGCGCTCATCAACCAGCAGCCGCTCTCCACCCGCGTATATGGCCGCCTGAAACGTCTGCTGGAGCATGATGAGAACCTGAAGCCGGTTTCGCTTTCAGATCTCGGCGGCCCGCAGAGCGAGCTGGTGTTTTCCCGTAAGAGCGGCAAGCCGGTGAGTGAAGGCGTACCGGGTCTGTATACACCGGACGGCTACTGGAAGAGCTTCAACGACCAGATCGACAGCGTGACCACCGCCCTGCACGAAGATGATGCCTGGGTGCTGGGAGCAACCGCTGCCCAGGAAGATAAACAGCAGATCGATAACGCCGTGCGCCAGCTCTACATGCGCGACTTTATCGTCAACTGGGATCGCTTTCTCGCGGACATACAGCTCAACAACAGCGCCGATCTTTCCCAGCGCATCAACACCGCGCGCCTGCTTTCAGGCACCAACTCGCCGCTGCGCCGTCTGGTACTTAACCTGAGCAAGGTGCTGACCCTGTCGCGCACTGCGCCTGCCCCGGAAGATGCGCAGAAAGCGGAAGACCAAAGCAACCGCGCCACTCGCACGCTGGAAGCGCTGTTCAGCAACGGTGACAATGCCCCGACGCAGGGCGCGGTTGTGACGCAGGCGCCTGAGCAACTGGTGACCGACCACTATGCGCCGATGATTGAGCTGGCGCAGCCGCTGGAGAAGGGCGGTAAGACCATCGTCTTTGATGATTTTCTCAAGCAGGTTGACGAGCTTTATCGCTACCTGACAGCCGTTCAGGATGCAGCAAACAGCGGTATGCCCGCGCCGGGCGGCGATGCCATCAGCCGCCTGCAAGCCAGCGCGGGCCGTCTGCCGGGCGGGCTGCAAACCATGTTCAGTAATATGGCCGTGGGCGCCAGCAGCGATACCCAGCGTCGCGATCTGGAGAACGTGCGTAAGCGCATCAACGTGGAAGTGGGCGGGTTCTGCCGTCAGGCGATTGCCGGGCGTTACCCGCTGGTGCGCAGCGCCAGCACCGAGGTGACGCCGGACGATCTCGCCCGCATGTTCGCGCCGGGCACCGGACTGATGGACACCTTTTTCCGCGACAACCTGACCAACAAGGTGGACACCACCCAGGCGAACTGGCGCTTTATGCCGGGCATTGACGGTAAAACGCTGCCGGGCAGTGAAGGGCTGCTGCGTCCGTTCCAGCAGGCGCAGTCTGTCCGCGATGCCTTTTTCGCCAACGGCGCGACCACGCCATCCTTTAAGGTGACGGTGCGCACCGTGCGGATGGACAACACCATTCTGAACCTGACGCTGGACGTGGACGGCCAGCTGCTGCGCTACAGCCACGGTCCGCAGGCGGTGCAGATCATGACCTGGCCGGGGCCGGGCGGGACGAACCAGGTGCGTATGCAGCTCGGTCTGGCCAATGGCAGCACCGCAACGCTGGTAACTAACGGTTCCTGGGCGCTCAACCGCTTTTTCGACAAGGCGCGCACCAGCCCTGGCGCGGGTAGCCTGAGCCGTTAGGCCACGTTCAACGTCGACGGACATCAGGTCACGCTGGAGTTTGCCCCGAACAGCATCCGCAATCCGTTCCAGCTTCCCCGTTTCTCATGCCCATAACCGCAAGGACAGCCGTATGACGAATACCCCTGCGATGAACCGATATAGCTGGTATGGCAAATTACCCAGCGCCGGAGATTTTTTGCAGCGTCGCTTTCCGGATACCCTGCAACGCCAGTGGTCGCACTGGTTCCAGGTCGGCCTGCTGGCCTGGCAACAGGAAGAGCAGCGCAGCGGCGAGCGCCCGTTTTCTAAAGCCCCGGTGTGGAACTTTGTCGTCCCGCCGATGCTCGGTAGCCAGATGATTCAGATGGGCTGCCTGCTGCCGGGCCGTGACAGCGTAGGCCGCCACTATCCGGTATGCCTGCAACTGAGTTTCACTCCCGCCGAGTGGTCATCCCGCCTGCTCGGGCAGGCTGAGAGCTGGTACCAGCAGCTTGGTCGTCTGGGGCTGCACGCGGTGCGTAACAGCTATTCTGCCTCCCAGCTGGATGAAATGCTGATGACCATCCCGGCGCCCCAGCCGGTTGAGCCGCAAAAGCGCTCCGACATTCTCGACGTGATTGGCTATGACGACGAGGGTCAGAGCACGCTGGGCTGGCCGCAGGCGGCGGAGTGTTTTGATCCGCTGCGCCAGACCAGCTACTGGTGGACAAACCGCTGCGACGGCTATCCGCTGTACACCCACGTCCACAGCGGAAACTTCACCGGGCAGCTCTTTACGCTGCTGTTCGATCCGGCAGGCGGCGCCCGTCCGGGCCGCCACGGTCTTTACCCGCCTATGTTTGAATAAGCAGGGATCTTATGAATATCGATGAATTTCTCGCGCCGATAAGCCCCGACAACCCCTGCGGTGAAAACCTGGAGTACGACGCTGATTTCCAGGCCATGGGGCAGGCCAGTCAGGGCAAAGCCGAGCAGCAGTTTGGCGACACCATCATTCCGGCAGAGCCTGCCGACTGGAACACGGTGGAAAAACTCGCCACCAGCCTACTGGGACGCACCAAAGATCTTCGCGTCATGCTGGCGTTAACCCATGCCTGGACACGTCGTCGCGGGCTGGCAGGTTACGCCGACGGGCTACTGCTGGTGCAGGAAGCCCTGTCCCGTTACTGGGAGCAGCTTTACCCGCTGCTGGAAGAGTATGGCGAAACCGATCCGTTCTACCGCATCAACGCCCTCGCCGGGCTGAGTGATAAATCTGACCTGACGGTCGCGGTACGTAACGCCTCACTGCTCCGCTCAAACGGCGATGAGATTTCGCTCCGTGACGCCCAGGCACTGCTTGACGGCAGTAAAACCGAGTGTCCGGACTATCCCGGCGGGCGCCCACGGCTGATCGATGAGCTGGCCCGGGGCGATCAGCCCGGCACCGAAGCGGTAATCGTGATCAACGAACGCCTGCTGGCCATCCGCGAACTGCTTACCGGCTATCTCGGGGAAAGTGGCGTACCGGAGATGGAACAGCTGCTGAAAACCGTCGGGCTGGTCGCCAGCGCGTGTCAGGTGACCGACATCAGTAAGCTGCTGCCGAACCGTGACGCGCAGGCTGAACAGCACGCTGAGCCGCAGCCTGCGGCAGCGCAGCCCGTTCAGCCGGTCACCGACTGGCGCAGCGTGCAGGTGACCAGCCGCGCCGACGCGCAGCTAATGCTGGAAAAAGCGAAACAGTACTTTGCGCAGTACGAACCCAGCCATCCCGCACCGCTGATGATTGAACGGGTGCAGCGGCTGTCTGAACTCAACTTTATGGACATTATTCGCGACCTGGCGCCAGACGGCGTTAACCAACTGGAAAACATCTTTGGACGCCGCGAATGACGCGTCCTGGCATTATGACGACAGGCATGGAGTCTGCCGTTTCACCTTCACCGCGCATCTTTGATGGAGAACATCATGGCAATGAGTAACAGTGGACAGAAATTCATCGCACGCAACCGTGCTCCCCGCGTGCAGATCGAATACGACGTAGAGATCTACGGTGCAGAACGCAAAATTCAGCTGCCGTTTGTGATGGGCGTTATGGCCGATCTGGTTGGCAAGCCGGTGGAAAACCTGCCAGCCGTCGACGAGCGTAAATTCCTGGAAATCGACATCGACAACTTCGACGAACGCATGAAGGCGCTGAAGCCGCGCGTGGCGTTCCAGGTGGATAACACCCTGACCGGCGAAGGTAAGCTCAACGTCGATCTGACCTTTGACAGCATGGACGACTTCCTGCCGGACGCGGTGGCCCGTAAAGTAGAGCCGCTGAACAAGCTGCTGGAAGCCCGCACCCAGCTCTCTAACCTGCTGACCTACATGGACGGCAAAAACGGCGCGGAAGAGCTGATTGCAAAAATCCTTCAGGATCCGACGCTGCTCAAATCCCTGAGCCAGATGCCAAAAAATGACGAAAGTGCGAAAGGTAGCGAGGAATAATCGATGAGCAACCAGACTCAACAACACGATCAGCAGGCGGGCCAGGCATTCAGCCAGGACGAGTTCAGCGCGCTGCTGAATAAAGAGTTCCGTCCTAAAACCGATCAGGCGCGCTCTGCCGTAGAAAGCGCGGTTAAAACCCTGGCGCAGCAGGCGCTGGAAAACACCGTGACCTTCTCAAACGATACCTACCGCACCATTCAGAACCTGATTGCCGGTATTGACGAGCAGCTTTCGCAGCAGGTGAACCAGATCATTCACCACGAGGAGTTCCAGAAGCTGGAAAGCGCCTGGCGCGGCCTGAGCTACCTGGTGAACAATACCGAAACCGACGAGATGCTGAAGATCCGCTTTATGAGCATCTCCAAGCAGGAGCTGGGCCGCACCCTGAAGCGCTACAAGGGCGTGGGCTGGGACCAGAGCCCGATCTTCAAGAAAATCTACGAGCAGGAGTACGGCCAGTTCGGTGGCGAGCCGTTTGGCTGCATCGTGGGCGACTACTACTTCGACCACAGCCCGCAGGACGTTGAGCTGCTGGGCGAGATGGCACGCATCGGCTCTGCGGCTCACTGTCCGTTCATCACCGGTACCGCACCGGGCGTGATGCAGATGGAGTCCTGGCAGGAACTGGCTAACCCGCGCGATCTGACCAAAATCTTCCAGAACACCGAATACGCCGCCTGGCGTTCACTGCGTGAATCGGAAGATGCCCGCTATCTGGGCCTGGTGATGCCGCGCTTCCTGTCGCGCCTGCCGTACGGCATTCGCACCAACCCGGTCGACAGCTTTGATTTTGAAGAGCAGACCGACGGCGCGAACCACAACAGCTACTCCTGGGCGAACGCGGCCTATGCGATGGCGGCCAACATCAACCGCTCCTTTAAAGAGTACGGCTGGTGCACCTCGATTCGCGGCGTCGAATCCGGCGGGGCGGTGGAAAACCTGCCGTGCCACACCTTCCCGAGCGATGACGGCGGCGTGGACATGAAGTGCCCGACCGAGATCGCCATCAGCGATCGCCGTGAAGCGGAACTGGCGAAAAACGGCTTTATGCCGCTGGTTCACCGCAAAAACTCCGACTTCGCCGCCTTCATCGGCGCGCAGTCCCTGCAAAAACCGGCCGAGTATCATGACCCGGACGCCACCGCGAACGCGCGCCTGGCCTCCCGTCTGCCTTACCTGTTCGCCTGCTGTCGTTTTGCTCACTACCTGAAGTGCATCGTGCGCGACAAAATCGGCTCCTTCCGCGAGCGCGAAGAGATGGAACGCTGGCTGAACGACTGGGTGATGAACTACGTCGACGGTGACCCGGCGAACTCCTCCCAGGAAACCAAGTCCCGTAAACCGCTGGCGGCGGCGGAAGTGCAGGTGCAGGAAATTGAAGACAACCCTGGCTACTACGCCGCGAAGTTCTTCCTGCGTCCGCACTACCAGCTGGAAGGTCTGACCGTTTCCCTGCGTCTGGTATCTAAACTGCCGTCGCTGAAGACGAAGGACGCGTAAGAGCGTCAGACTGCTGACTACGTGCGTTTTGTGAGTTTCGCCCGGCGGCGCTACGCTTGCACGGGCCTACAATCAAACGTGCAATCAATTGATATCGTTGCTCAATGTAGGCCGGGTAAGCACAGCGCCACCCGGCAAGAAAGACGGCTAAATTGCTAATGCTGTCCTTAACTGGTTCCACAATAAAGCACAGTAATAAAGACTTCACATTCATTCCGTTATTTCGGGGGAATGTAAGACTGTCAAATGACACGGGTCGTTTGATATGAGGCAGAGGTAAAATATGGACGGTTTTATTCAGCCCCATGCTTTCCTGTTTGCCATATAAGGGCTTTTTCGAAAGCAATATTGTTCATCCACGAAGAGTAGATATTATGGCTATTGATATGTTTCTGAAGGTCGAGGGTGTTACGGGCGAATCTAAAGATTCTAACCACACCGGCTGGACTGATATTACCTCCTTCTCCTGGGGCGCGTCCCAGCCAGGTAATATGAGCGTTGGCGGTGGCGGCGGTGCCGGTAAAGTTAACTTTAACGACCTGCACGTTAACGCTCTGATCGACAAATCCACTACAGCAATCCTGAAACACTGCGCAAGCGGTAAACACCTGACCAAAGTTGAACTGTCCGTCTGCAAAGCGGGTGGTCAGCAGGTTGAATACACCCGCATCACCCTGGAAGACGTTCTCGTGACTTCCGTTCAGTACACGGGTGCAGACAACGGCGATACCGTTGGCGTGACCTATGCATTCCAGGCTGCGAAAGTGAAACAGCAGTACTGGGAGCAGACCACTGCCGGTGGTAAAGGTGCTGAAAGCAGCGCTGGCTGGAACATCAAAGAAAACAAAGAAGCGTAACAGGAGTGGGCCCGAAAGGGCTTACTTTATCCTGTACTTTCTAAAAGGGAAAATATTTATGCGTCCTGCTTTTGGTGCCGCCTGGAACAGATTTAGAGAAGTTAATGTCAATGTCGAAACGGTGGGCAAATTATTGGGTGGAAAAGTCCAGCACAATATTGAAGCCGGAATTTTCCAAAATGCATGCCCCATTCGTATGAGCTACGTTTTAAATTATTGTGGCGTTCCAATTCCCTCCAACAGCAGATATGCGACGGTTACGGGGAGTGATAAAAAACGTTACATGTATCGCGTAAAGGATATGATTGCTTTTCTGCCAACTGTACTGGGTAATGCAGATATGACGGTGACGTCTCCAATACCAAGCCAATTTGCAGGTAAACAAGGTATTATTATCTTTAGCGGTCACGGCTGGAGCGATGCCACTGGACATGTCACGCTCTGGAATGGGAATATTTGCTCCGATGATTGCCATTTCTTGGGTTCTCCCGGTAATGGTTCGTTTATTCCTGGCAGCGCTACGCTCTGGAGCCTGAAATGAGACGTTTACTCGCTTTCGTACTCGCGTTAAATACCTCATATACCATCGCCCATACTCTCCCGGACGTTAACACCTTTTCTCAACAACAGATTTTTGAAAACTGGGTGCAGAATCGCTGTATCGGCAAGATTGCGGACAGTGCGACGCTGAAAAATGATGCAAAGGCAAGCGCCGCAGCATGGCTGGAAGTCAGTAACCTGCCTGCCGAGAATTTCGAAAAAGCCGACGAGGTTATTAACTCCTTACTGAAACAAAAGCTAGGTGGTACGGCACCGGCAAACTATGAGGTATTAAAGTGCAGCTTAATATCCCATAGCGATGCGATTCGCCAACTCAATGTCCAAAAATAAACTTTCTGCAAAAGCTACACATTAAAAATACAAGGAGTTTACATGGCAAGTCCGTCAAACGTTGCTCCAGGTTACTGTGTCGTTCAGCAACCCGGCACTCTGGATTTTCAGGCAAGACAGCTATTTGGCACTGCGCGCAATGAAAAATCCGAGTATTTTATGCAATTGAATAAAGACACTGCGTGGCTCAAACCCGGACAAATATTAATTGTTGCTGACCCGCTTGGCGATAATCAAACTCAACAGATCAATAGCTTAGCCATTGCAAAAAAGAAGGTGACCAACGCGCTTGCGACTTTGGATGGAGCCACCGCTGAGTTTTTGAAAAATAATTATGATAATATAAAAGCCATAACAGGCTGGGGCGATACAATCGTCGGGGGCGTGAGCGGTACAGGTGAGTCATATTTTAAGCAAATTGAAAATATTTTAATTAAAGTTGAAGCCACCTATCAAAATCAGTACAGGACACAAGGTGCGCTTTTTGGCCAACAATTTTATGCTGAGCGCAATGCGCTTTTCGCGCAATTGAAACCCTTGTTAAATAAAATAACTAAAAAACAGCTTAAGTTTAAAGATTATGCGGATCTTAAGAGAGCATTAGGACTGTCCACGAAATCAATAGTCCATGAATGGAGTACAGTTGGTATTGGTGCAATCCCTGGCTACTCAACATATATTGACAGAGCAGCCAGAATATCCTCTTACCTGAAAGCAGGTGGATGGGTTGCTTTAGGTTTTTCTTTTATGAATACGTCTAACGAAGTTTATCATGCCTGCACTACTGGAAGAGAACATGAGTGCAGCAGAGTTGCAGTGACAGAATATAGCAAATTTGGAGGCGGTGTCGCTGGTGCTGCATTAGGCTCCTCCCTTGCGGCTCCTGTTTGTCTTGCATTAGGTGTGCCCACAGCGGGGACAGGTACACTCATCTGTGGTTTAGTGGTTGGTGCAGTCGGGGCAGCGGGCGGAACACAAATCGGTGGGTTTGCAGGAGAACAGCTAAACAATTTAATTTTTAGCGGAGAATAAAGTGATTTTTAATAATATTTACTCTGCTGTTATTATCTGTCTCTTTATTGCTTTTATAGGCATAGTTATTTCATTTTATATAGACTATCAGAAAAATTATCGCCAGGTTAATCAAATATATGCGATATTAACAAATCAACAGTTGCTCAAAAAAGAAGATTATCAAACCTGGCAAAATCTTGGGTTCTGGGGATTTGGTTTCCTCACCACAATTTTATCACGGGTCTTACAGGGTAAGCGTGTGAGATTAACTGAGTGTCGTTGGCTTGAGCCACAGTCGTGCAATAAAATTTTTTCTGATTTTGATTTGTCATGGGTTAAGTCGTATAGAAGAAAAATACTTATTGCCACTTTTATATTTTTACTGCTGTTAATTCTTTCGAGCATTAATAGTGTCTAATTTTATGTTGAAAATTTTAACGATGCCTTTCTGAATTAACCCCCAAACCCCGCCGTTTTCACCCCCGAGAGCGGCAGCGTTTGAGCGCTAATCATACCAGCAGGAATACGCCATGCGATTCACGATTATTTCTACGAAACCCGGTCATCAGCCGCCGCAAAGCAGCTGTGATTTTTATGCCCCGGGCGGCACCATTGGGCGCGGTACGGATAACAATCTGGTGCTGCCGGACAATGACCGCACTATCTCGCGTTTGCAGGCCATCGTTCACGTCGACGCCAGTGGCGAATGCCGCGTCACGAACCGCGGCAGCGTTACCCGCGTGGTACTGAATGATATCCCGCTGGAGCGTGGGCGTCAGGTTGAGCTTCAGGACGGGGATATTCTCGGTATTGATGATTATCGCATTGAAGTCAGCGAACTCATTCATGACACCCAGCCCGTAAGCCGCATGGCGGCCAGCATGCAGCAGGCGCGCCCAGCGGCGACACCTGCTCCGGCGCCACAACCGAAACCGGCCAGCGCCGCGCCTCGCGGAAAAGCTGAACCTACGGCCGTGCCGTCGGAAATCTGGGACAGCCTGATGCAGGAGTTTTCCATCTCCGACAGCATCTCCAGCAACCGGGCAAAACCACAGCCCGCGGCATCCCACGATCCGTTCTCTCAGCCTGCGGCCCCGGAGCGGAATGCCGAAGATCCGCTGTCAATGTTTAACGACGCCGAACCGTCGCTTGAACGTAAAAACGTTGACCCGGACACGCTGTTCAGCGATGAAGCGTTGTTTAAAAAAGAGAGCATCTTTGACGATGTCACCCCTTCAACGCTGGTACAGCCGGACGAAAGCAAACCTGCCCAGCCAAAGGAAGAGGCGTCGGACGAACTTGATCCGTTAGCCCTGTTTGGCGGGTCGGCGAGCGCACCTGCCGCGCGTCACGATGACCCCCTCGGCCTGATGGGTGGCGCGCCGTTAACCCATCCGGATGAAATCGTGGCCGATAAGCCGGAGCCAAAGCCTGAACCGCAAGCCGCACAGGAAGAGGATGCGCTGGCCAGCTCACCGCTGTTCGATCCGGAACCGACTGAACCACAGGATGCGCCGCGCGCGGAAGAAGAGCCCGCGCGTCCCGATTACGCTGGCTTCACCATGCCAACGCCGCAGGCCGTGGCGCGCAGCAACGCGCAGGCGCCTAAAGGCCGCCTGCGTATCGACCCGGTTAAAAACGCTGCTTCGCCTGCTGCCTCCGCGCAGACCGGCGAGCGGGGCGAGGTGCTTCAGGGCGAACTGCTGGAGGCGCTGCTGGAGGGCATGGGCCTGAGCGAAATGCAGCCGGTACCGCAATTCGACCGGGAAAATATGCGTCAGCTGGGGCAGATCCTGGGCATGTTCTCGCAGGGGACCGTGGCGCTGCTCTCCTCGCGCTCCATCCTCAAGCGTGGGGTGAAAGCCGATATGACCATGGTGCTCGACGATGCGAACAACCCGTTCAAACTGTTGCCGACCGGGAAAACGGTGCTGATCCAGATGTTCGGCACGCCGATGCCGGGCTTTATGCCGCCGACCAAATCGGTGCGTGATGCGCTAATCGATCTCCAGGCGCACCAGCTGGGGATGATCTCCGGTATCCGCGCCATTATCGCCGCCATGCTGCAATCCTTTAATCCGGAACAGCTGGAAGAGCAGGCGAAGCAGAACGGGATGACGTCACGCCTGGCGCTGCCGGGCAGCCGTAAAGCCGCGCTGTGGGATTATTTCGTTCGCAGCTATGGCGAGACGGCGGGCGAGATCGAGGACGACTTCCATACCCTGTTTGGCGAAGCCTTCCTCCATGCCTATGACATGGAGGTCAATCAGTACAAAGACTCACAAAGCGGATCGGAAGAAAAATGAATATCGCAACGGCTTCTCTCTCCCGCCAGGGGACGCGCGCCAGCAACCAGGATCAGACGGGAGAAACCATCGGGGAACGTTCAGCCTGCTTTGTCGTCTGTGACGGCATCGCGGGCCTGCCGGGCGGCGAGGTGGCAGCTGAGCTGGCCCGCAACAGCATTATTTCCCGCTTTGACGGCGACAAGCACCTGAATGCGCAGCATATTCGTGACTACGTCCAAACGGCGAACCGCACCATCCTCAGCGAACAACAGGCCGTGCAGGACTATCGCCGCATGGGCACCACGCTGGTCAGCCTGTTTATCGACAGGGATTACCGTCTGGCTTACTGGGCGCACGCCGGAGACAGCCGCCTGTACCTGTTTCGCCGCGGCTGGCTGTGGCATGTCACCACCGATCACAGCCTCGTCCAGCAGATGAAAGATGCCGGGCATCAGACCGACGATCTCAACAGCAACCTGCTGTATCTGGCGCTGGGTATTGAGAATGGCGGACCGGAAGCGAGCTACAGCGATGTCGTGCAGGTTGAGGACGGTGATGCCTTCCTGCTCTGCACCGACGGTTTCTGGCACGGCGTCAGCGAAGAGCAGATGAAGCAGTCGCTGCACATGGTCAATACGCCACAGGAGTGGCTGACCTTAATGAACCAAATCATTCAAAAGAATGCCGAACAGGAGGGCAATGCTCAGGATAACTATACCGCCGTGGCGGTGTGGATGGGCAACCCTCAGGACACCACTTTGCTGCATACGCTCTCTGACGCAGCACAATTTCTTCCCTGCGGAACTGATTAGACACACAAGGATTGATATGAAACTTTGGCTATCGGGTTTGGCTCTTCTGACGGTGGCGACCACCGCACAGGCTGAAAACTTCCGCATCGTGCAGTCTCCTGCGCAGAAGCTGGATATCTGGATCGACAACATTAAAGACAATACGCCGCAAAGCTGGTGTAAGGCGGACGTGGCGCTGCGTATCGTGGCGAACGGCAAGAAAGAGGTTTCGGTGCTGGAAAACTTCGTGCCGCGCCTTGGCTCGCTGCTGGAGCACCAGTGCAGCAAGCTGAATACCCTGAACTGGACGCTTAACGATCCGGAAGGCACGACGCTTGCCCGGGGCACAGCGGCTAAAGCGCAGGACTGGGCGCTGGTGGTGAAACAGCAGGAAACGGCGGCGGCAACGACCACCACCTCAGGCGCGCTGCTGCCGCCTGACCAGAATCCGGAGACGCACACCGTGGCGGCAGATCGTACGCCATGGCAGGAGTTCACCCTTCAGGACGGTTGCCACCTGCGCACCTTCTGGGAGGGCGGTTCCTCCGCGCCGGCGCTGTTTATTCCGGATTCCGACACCACCCGCTGCGGCAACGGTAGCTGGCTCAGCGGCCACACCGTGGTGACGCAAAATCGTAACGGGACGCAGAAAGCGATTCCGGTCACCTACATTCACGGCTTCCCGGTGATGGGACTGAACAACGCGGTCGATCCTGAAAAGGCGCTGATCACCTCCGTCAACAAAGAGCGCATGGTCTTCAGCACCCCGAACAGCGACCAGAGCTGGATGATCCTGCCGTACGACAGCACTCTGAACGGCTGGAAGAGCAACGGCACGGTGGCGGTGGAAATCACCCGTGAGATCGCCAGCGACGACGCCAGACTCCAGGCGCGTATCGCAGAGGTGAAGAAGATCTGGAGCGCATGGGTTGCACCGGGCGCGGAGCTGAACGTTGTTCTGATTGACACGCTGCGCCCGCAGTTGCGCGATCCGGCAGTGGGCGCCTGGCGCGCGGCGAATTAAGGAGGGGCTATGAATACGCTTTATCAACGTCTGGCGGGCGAGTCGATTAGCGACGCGCTGCTTCGCCTGGAAGCCGATATCAAAGCCCGTCCGGCGGATGCCGATCTGCGCGCCGCGTTTGTGCAGTTTCTGATCCTCAGCGGCAACTGGGCGCGCGCCCTGACCCAGCTGAAAAGCTGGCTGGCGCTGAAGCCGCAGGCAAAACCGACCGTAACGCTGCTGGAGCAGGCCATTCAGGGTGAACAGCAGCGTGCGCGCGTGTTCGCGGGAGAGGTACGACCGGCAATGCCCGAGGCGCAGTGGCCGTGGCTGACGACGTTAGCCCAGGCGCTGACCGAACGCGCCGGGCAAGCGCAAACGCTGCGCCTGGCGGCACTCGAACAGGCCCCGGCAAGCCGCGGGCAGGTCACGCTGGAGAATGAAGAGAGCCACACCTTTGAATGGCTGATGGACGGCGATGCCCGTCTGGGGCCGGTGTGTGAAACCCTGGTCAATGGCCGCTATTTCTGGGTGCCGTTCTGCGCCATCGATGCGATCCGTTTTCAGGCTCCGGCCAGCGTGACCGATCTGGTGTGGCGTCATGCGCTGGTCCGCCTAACGGACGGCACCGAGCAGGTGTGTCAGATCCCGGCGCGTTATCCGTTTGCTGACGGCGCTTCCGATAGCGTTAGACTGGGGCGCACCACCGAGTGGCTCCCGCTCGACGACGACGGTGTCCTGTATGAAGGCATGGGGCAGAAAGCCTGGCTGAGCGAGCAAAGCGAAAGCCCGCTGCTTACCCTGAGCCTGGTGACATTTACCTCGGATGGTGCGGATGAGTAATACCGCTGGCGAAGGCGATCTGCTGCGCAGCGGCTGGCAGGCCCGCAGCTGGCAGGAGAAAGTGGGGGCGCGGGACAAAATGCAGCCCTCACTGCTGGATCGCCTGACGGATAACGATACGGAAAAAAAACGCGAGTCCGCCAACAGCAATCTGATTACCCACGCCGCGCTGCGTCGTAACGTCCTGCGGGATTTACAGTGGTTGTTTAATACCATCAACCACGATGCCTCCAGCGATCTGAGCGGGCTGACGCAGGTGAGCCGTTCCGTCGTTAACTTCGGCGTCGCGCCGCTGGCGGGGAAAAGAATGTCTGATATCGAATGGCACGACATTCAGCGCAAGCTCACCGAAGCGATTATTAACTTTGAACCGCGGATCCTGCCGCAGGGGCTTCAGGTTCGCTGCGTGTCCGATACCTCCTCGTTAGATCTGCACAACGTTCTGTCTATCGAAATCAAAGGCCGCCTGTGGTGCGTGCCGTATCCGCTGGAGTTTCTCTTTCGCACCGACGTCGATCTGGAAAACGGCCATTTTGAACTGAAAGATGCGGGGTAATGATGGAAAGCAAACTGCTCGAATATTACAACCGTGAACTGGCCTATCTGCGCGAGATGGGCGCGGAGTTTGCCGAACGCTACCCGAAAGTGGCGGGGCGGCTCGGCATGCGCGGCATCGAAGTGGCGGACCCGTACATTGAGCGCCTGATGGAAGGTTTCGCTTTCCTGACCTCCCGCGTGCAGATGAAAATGGACGCCGAATTCCCGCGCTTTTCACAGCGTATGCTGGAGATGATTGCGCCAAATTATCTGGCGCCTACGCCGTCGATGGCGATCGCTGAAATTCAGCCCGACAGCAGCCGGGGCGACCTGAGCAAAGGCTTTATTGTGCCGCGCGGCACCATGATGGACAGCCTGGCGCTGAAAAAAACCGGCGTTACGTGCAGCTATACCACGGCGCACGAGGTGAACCTGCTGCCGTTAAAAATTGAGCGGATCGAGCTGGGCGGCGTTCCCGCCGATCTGCCGCTGGCCCAGCTCGGCCTGAGTCAGCGGGGGATCAGCAGCGCCTTACGGGTCCGCATTGCCTGCGATGGCCCGCAGCATCTCGGGCACCTGAATTTTGACCGCCTGGAGTTCTTCTTAAGCGGCCCGGACATCGAGGCGCTGAAGCTGCTGGAGCTGGTGATGGAGCACCACGCGGGCATCGTCTGCCAGACGGTCAGCAAGCAGCCCCAGCGCCAGCTGCTGTCGTCTGACGCCCTGCGTCAGGAAGGCTTTGATGCGGACCAGGCCCTTCTCCCGGACGATCTGCGTAACTTTGACGGCTATCGCCTGTTGCAGGAGTACTTCGCGTTCCCGGCGCGTTTTCGTTTCATCAGCCTGAGCGGGCTGGGCAAGCTGATCCAGCGCTGCGAAGACGAAAAAGCGTTTGATATCTTCATTCTGCTCGACAAGAGCGACGATCAGCTGGAGCGCGTGGTGGATGCCAGCCACCTGGCGCTGCACTGCACGCCGGTGATCAACCTGTTCCCGAAAGTGGCGGCCCGGCAGAAGCTGAGCGAAAGCCAGCATGAATACCACCTGGTGGTGGATAACATCCGCCCGCTGGATTATGAAATTTATGCCGTGAAAAAAATCTATGCCAGCGCGGATGGTCAGCGGGACGACCAGACGTTTCGTCCGTTCTGGAGTACCTGGAGCGGAGACGCGGGCAACTACGGCGCCTATTTTTCCCTGCGCCGTGAGCAGCGCGTTCTCTCCGAACACGCGCTGCGCTATGGCACCCGCACGGGCTATATCGGCTCGGAGGTCTTCGTCTCGCTGGTGGATGCGCAGCACGCGCCGTGGCAGGAAAACCTGCGCTATATCTCCGCCGAGGTGCTGTGCACCAGCCGTGACCTGCCGCTGATGCTCCAGCAGGAGCTTGGGCAGTTTATTATGGCCGACTCCATGCCGGTGAAGGCGTTAACCCTGCGTAAAGGCCCGACGCCGCCGCGTCCGGCACTGGCCGAAGGGTTCAGCACCTGGCGGCTCATCAGCCAGCTGCAAATGAACTACCTTAGCCTGATGGACAGCGAAAACGAAGAGGGCGCTGCCGCGCTGCGTCAGCTGTTAGGGCTGTACGCCAACCTCGCCGAGACGCCGGTTGCCCGTCAGGTGGATGGCGTTCGTCACTGCGTGCTGGAGCCGGTGCACCGCCGCGTGCCGGAACCCGGCCCGGTGGTGTTCGCCCGCGGGATCGGCATCACCCTGACGGTGGACGAACGTGCCTTTTCCGGCGCCAGCCCGTGGCTTTTCGGCAGCGTGCTGGAACGCCTTTTTGCCCGCCTGGTCTCCATCAACAGCTTTACGGAGTTCACGCTCAAGAGCCAGCAGCGCGGCGAAATCGGCTACTGGGCGCCTCGTATGGGTAAAAGGGCGCTGGTATGAGTGAAGTTGCCCCTGCAACGCTGCGCGTGCATCGCCTGACGCCGCTGCCCGATGCGTTCTGGCGCGGGGTGCGCGAGACGCCGTGGCGCTACGATCTGTTCCAGCTGTTAAGACGCATTGATGCCCAGGGCGGTGAACGTTACCCGCTGGGGCGCGCGCCGCTGCCGAAATTTGAGCCGCTGCGTATTGGTCAGCAGCCTTCAATGGGCTTTGCGCCGTCAACGGTTGCTGAGGTCCGGCAGCGGGAAGAGAACGGACTGCATGAGGTTTCCATTCTGAGCTTCGGCCTGTTTGGTCCTAACGGCCCACTGCCGGTGCACATGACTGAGTATGCCCGCGAGCGTATTCATCATCATCAGGATCACAGCCTCAGCGCGTTTGCCGACCTCTTTCACCACCGCCTGACGCTGCTGTTCTACCGCGCCTGGGCGGACGCGCAGCCTGCCGTTTCACTGGATCGCGACGACAACAGGCGCTTCGAAGGGTATCTGGCATCGCTGATTGGCATGGGGCAGCCTGCCCAGATGTCGAAAGGCAGCCTGAGCGCGCATGCCCGCTTTACTCACGCCGGGCACCTGACCCGCCACGGGCGGGACCCGGAAGGGCTGGAGAAAATCCTGCGCAACTATTTCAACGTGCCGGTCAGGCTGGTGGCCAACGTCCCGCAGTGGATGCCGCTCTCAACGAGGGAGCAGGCACAGCTGGGTGAGGGGCGTCGCCTGCCGCGCATGGGAGAGTCCGCTTTTCTCGGCATTGCGGTACGCGACGTGCAGCATAAATTCCGGCTTGAGATTGGCCCGTTGAGCGCAGACGACTACAACCGTTTTCTGCCGGGCGAAGGATGGGTCACCGAGCTGCGCGACTGGGTGCGACAGTACGCCGGGGTGGAATTTGAATGGGAAACACGGGTGATCCTGCGCGCCGATGCGGTGCAGGGCGCCACGCTCGGTAGCGCCGGGCGATTAGGGTACAACACCTGGCTCGGCCTTCAGCCTCAGCCTGTTCCGCGTGGCGATCTGGTGTATCGCGCAGAGCGATAATCCTTCCGTATACCGAATCATTGTTAATGGAAACTAACATGTCAGAAATTAGCCGTGCCGTGCTTTTCGGCAAACTGGATACGCTGTTATTTACCTCTCTGGAAAGCGCGACTGCCTTCTGTAAGCTGCGCGGCAACCCGTACGTTGAGCTGGTGCACTGGCTGCATCAGCTGATGCAGCAGCAGGATGGCGATCTGCAACAGGTCATCCGTCACTTCGCCCTTGATGAACAGCAGCTGACGCGCGATATCGTGGCGGCGCTGGATGCCCTGCCGCGTGGCGCGAGTTCCGTGTCTGATCTTTCCGAGCATATCGACAGCGCCGTCGAGCGCGCCTGGGTCTACGGCTCGCTGAAGTTTGGCGTCAGCCGCATCCGCGGCGGCCATTTGCTGATCGGCATACTGAAAACGTGGAATCTGGCTAACGTGCTGAAAAGTATTTCGGCGCAGTTCACACGTCTTAACGTTGAGGTGCTGGTCGAGCAGTTCGACGCCATTTGCGCCAGCAGCAAAGAGAGCCAGCAGGCCGCCGCCGCTGCGGACGCGCCTGCCGGGGCAGTACCGGCTGCGCAGGGCACGCTGGCGCAGTATGGTCAGGATCTGACGGCGCACGCCCAGGAAGGCAAGATTGACCCGGTGGTGGGGCGCGATGAAGAGATCCGCCAGATGGTCGATATCCTGATGCGTCGTCGCCAGAACAACCCCTTGCTGACCGGGGAAGCCGGCGTCGGGAAAACCGCAGTGGTGGAAGGGCTGGCGCTGCGTATCGCCGACGGCGACGTGCCGGAGCCGCTGCAAAACGTTCAGCTGTGGCTGCTGGATATCGGCATGCTTCAGGCCGGAGCGGGCATGAAAGGGGAATTTGAGGCGCGCCTCCAGGCGCTGATTAACGAGGTGCAGTCCAGCGCCACGCCAATTATTCTGTTTATCGATGAGATCCACACCCTGATTGGCGCAGGCGGACAGCAGGGCACCGGCGATGCCGCTAACCTGCTCAAGCCAGCCCTGGCGCGCGGGCAACTGCGCACCATCGGCGCGACCACCTGGGCGGAATACAAAAAATACATTGAGAAAGATCCTGCGCTGACCCGCCGCTTCCAGACCGTACAGGTTCACGAGCCGGATGAAGCGAAAGCCGTACTGATGCTGCGTAGCACCGTGTCGCCGCTGGAAACCCATCATCAGGTTTTACTCCTCGACGAAGCGGTCAGCGCGGCGGTGAAACTGTCGCATCGCTATATCCCTGCGCGTCAGCTACCGGATAAAGCGGTGGCGCTGCTGGATACCGCCTGCGCGCGCGTGGCCGTCAGCCAGAGCGCGCCGCCTGCTCAGCTGGAAGACTGTCTGCGTCACCTGGCGGCCCTGGACGTGGAGCTGGAGATTGCTGAACGCGAAGCGCGCGTGGGGGCGGGCGATCCGGCGCGTGTGGCGACCTTAACCGCCGAACGTGACGCATTCGAAACCCAACGCGAAGCTCTGGCCCGTCGCTGGGAAGAAGAGCGCACGCGGGTGCAGGAGATTATCCGTCTGCGTGCCGCGCTGTTTGCGGCGGGAAATGAGGATACGGCTGAACTGCGCGGCCAGCTGGCAGAACAGCAGCAGGCGCTGAAGATCTTACAGGGTGACGAACCGCTGCTGTTTGCCGCGGTGGATGAGAACGTGGTGGCTGCGGTGGTCTCAGACTGGACCGGGATCCCGCTGGGCCGGATGGTGAAAAATGAGATTGACGCGGTTCTGAACCTTGCCGACACGCTGAACCAGCGTGTTATTGGCCAGCGTCACGGTCTGGATCTGATTGCCCGCCGCGTGAAAACCTCGCGGGCGAAGCTTGACGATCCGAACAAACCGGTGGGCGTCTTTATGCTGTGCGGTCCGTCCGGCGTCGGTAAAACCGAAACCGCGCTGGCGCTCGCCGAATCCCTGTACGGCGGCGAGCAGAACGTCATCACCATCAACATGAGCGAGTTCCAGGAAGCGCACACCGTTTCGACGTTAAAAGGTGCGCCTCCGGGCTATGTGGGCTATGGTGAAGGCGGCGTCTTAACCGAGGCCGTGCGCCGCCGTCCCTACAGCGTGGTGCTGCTGGATGAAATTGAAAAAGCGCACCCGGACGTGCACGAGATCTTCTTCCAGGTCTTCGACAAGGGCTGGATGGAGGACGGCGAAGGGCGTCACATTGATTTCCGTAACACCATTATTATTCTGACCTCTAACGTCGGCACCGACCTGATCGCAGCCATGTGCGCCGACCCGGAACTGATGCCGGAGCCTGACGCGTTAAGCGGCGCCCTGCGCCAGCCGCTGCTGGAGGTGTTCCCGCCTGCGCTGCTGGGCCGCCTGCTGGTGGTGCCGTATTACCCGCTGAGCGACGAGATGCTGGGGCAGATTGTGCGTCTTCAGCTCAGGCGCATTCAGCGTCGTCTGGAAGAGAATCACAACATTATTTCTGAATTTGACGACAGCGTGGTCGAACAGATTGTTCAGCGCTGTACCGAGGTTGAGTCGGGCGGGCGTATGGTGGATGCGATTCTGACCAATACGTTGCTGCCTCAGATGAGCCAGATTTTACTTACCGCCAGCCGCAGCGACCAGCAGTACCGACGTCTGCATGTCACCTGCGAGCAGGGCGAGTTCCACTGTCAGTTTGCCGCGTAATAATCATCAAGAGAACTGTAAAAGATGACGGATAATGATAACAATCGGACTGTCCCAAACGCGCTCCCGGTCGGGTACCGTTTCAATGAGTTTGAGATAAAAGAGGTGATTGGCGGCGGCGGATTCGGCATCGTCTATCGCGCCTGGGATCACCAGCTCGAACGCACTATCGCTATCAAAGAATTTATGCCTTCCTCCCTCGCCGTGCGCGGCGAGGATATGACGCTGGTGCTGCGCAGCGAGCGCTTCGGCAAAGCGTTTTCTGCCGGTCTGAACAGCTTCATCCAGGAAGCCCGCCTGCTGGCGCGCTTTAACCACCCGAACCTGCTGCACGTACTGCGTTTCTGGGTGCAAAACGACACGGCCTATATGGGGACGCTGTTTTACAGCGGTACCACGCTGTCGCGTCTGCGCGAAGAGAAACCGGAGCTGATTAACGAGGCGTGGATCCGCCGCATGCTGCCAATGCTCTTCGGCGCCATCAAAACGATCCACGACGAGGGTTATCTACACCGCGACATCTCGCTGGATAACATTCAGATTCAGGATAACGGCCTGCCGGTGCTGCTCGATTTCGGATCGGCGCGCCGCACCATCGGTAATCTCTCGGATGAGACGGAAACCATGCTGCGTCCGGGCTTCGCGCCTATCGAGCAGTATACCGACGACAATGAAAGCGAGCAGGGGCCGTGGACGGATATCTACGCGCTCGGCGCCGTATTGCGCACCCTCATCGTGGGCTCTCCGCCACCGGTCAGCGTGGTGCGCTCGATTCAGGACACCTGCAAACCGCTGGTGGAGCTGATGCCGCAGGGCTATTCCATTCCGCTGCTTCAGGCCATCGACAAGGCGCTGGCGCTGCATATGGAAGACCGTCCGCAATCCATTGAGGAGTTCGCGGCGCTGATCGAGATGCCCGTCGCCGGTATCGACGAGGTGCTGACCGCGAAGAAGACCGGCACGATGCTGGTGCCGGTGGAAGAGGAGGCATCTGCTTCCGCGCTGGACTGGCGACGTTACAAGCTTCCGGGGCTGGTGGCCGCGGGCGTGCTGGTTGGGGTGGTTGCCGGTGCGATGCTGTTCGGCGGCGGCAGTCAGGAAACGCCAGAGCAGACGGCGCAAACCCCTGCCGTGAGCCCTCCGGCTGAGACCTCATCCCAATCGGAAACCAGACCGGCAACGGCAGACGTGAGCGAGCCGGTAGCGCCACCTGCTACGGCGCAGCAGAGTGCGCCGCCTGTCGACGCCAGCCCGGTCGCGCTGGTCTACATCCGCATGCTTGATGGCGAGACGCTGAAGGTGAACGGCGAGTCTAAAGCGCTGCGTCCGGGGAATAACGGTTACGCATCGCTGAAATTGCCTGCGGGCGAGACCCGCATTGAACTGGAAGGCAATGGAAGAACGCGTACCCAGACGCTGGATATTGCGAAGCCAGGCACCTGGCTGGTGAATCCGTAAGCCTGCGGGTAACAGGACGGAGCGAATGTATAACATCAAGTTTGTCTATCTGTTCCACGAGAACGTCTCGCCAGCGCTGTTTGCGAAAATAATCCGCCCGTCCGTTGCCGGACAGTGGATTATGTCGGTTCCCGACCATTCGCTGCGCTCACTCTTCACGCGCTACGATCTGCTGCGCACGATCACCGGTGCGAATCCTTATCAGTCCGGGCGCGATACCCGTACGCTGATCGCGCAGGATTTAGAGATGGGCAGAGTGGTTGCCATTGACGAAAGTTTTCGTGACTGGTCATCAGTAACGGAAATTTTTTATATCAACGCCAAAGGGCAACTCCAGGCTGCCTCGCTGGTCGGCCTGGGCTGGTATCCGGTGAGTACAATTGTTGACCGCTACGAAACTATGGTGAGAACGTACGGATCTCGCCCTGCGCCAACGGTTCTGCCAAAACAGGTGGTGAAATCTAAAACGGCACAGGTGCCGGATGAACCTACTCCGGGCAAGGACGGTAAAACCTATGCCGGGCAGCTTCAGAAGATGACCAAAGCAGAACGCTGGCAGGCGCGTAAAGATCTGATCGCGAAGGGGAGCAATAGCCTTTATCCGGATGCCCAGATCGCCGCGAAACGTCTGGCGGCGAATAATATCGCGGTGGAAAAAGCGAAGCTTGCGGAAAATATTTATAAGACCGTGAACCCGCTGGAAACCACACCGGGCGTGCCGGAGGGATGGACGGATATCAGTAATGACGATGCGCTGTTAGGAAAGTTCGGGCTGAACAAATCCATGCTCTTTGACGATGATACGTCCCCCAATTTTCTGGCGCGCGTCTATCAACCGAAGCCGGAAGTGTTTGGTGCAGATATGAACCCCACGCTGGTATTCAGGGGATCGCGCGAGCCTGGCTTCGCCTCTCTGTCTGAGAATGTCTCCTCTCTACTGACCAAAGGGGAACTGGCGCCGGTGGTAAACGGGGCTGACTGGTCGAACAACTTCTCACAGGGCATGGGTATGGCTTCAGATTATTATAAAAAGGCCGTGAGTATCGGTAAGGAGCTGGCAAGGTCAGGCCAGAATATTGATATTGCCGGTCATTCCCTTGGCGGTGGTCTCGCCTCTGCAACCTCTATGGGCAGCGGGAAAGCGGGGTGGACGTTTAACGCCGCCGGCCTCAATGCCGGAACCGTAGAAAAATACGGCGGTAAGATATTAGGCAGTACGGATAATATCCAGGCGTATCGGGTTGAAGGTGAACTGCTGACGAAGATTCAGGAAGTTAACCCCTGGGAAGATCTGAAAACGATGAAAGGGCATGTCCCTTCGTGGATCCTCAAAGAGGAAATCTCTGCGCTGAGCCCTAATGCTGCCGGAATACCCCATGACCTTCCCGGTGGAACCGGAAGTGCGCTGGACCGCCACGGGATTAATCAGGCGATTGATTGCATAGAGCAACAGAAGGATGAGGATATTTCGATAATCGGGAGTCGATTGTGAAAAAAGGGTTGATGGCTTTTGTCGCGTTATGTTTTTTATTCATGATTCAGGGGTGTAAGCAGGATATGGACCTTAATCCACAGGACTACTTCAGCGGTCAGCAGCTTGAACTGGCGAAAGCGATTGAAGAAGGCGATGTCGACGCGGTGAAGACGCTTGCACCAGACAGCGATCTTAATAAACCGGGAAAGCAGGATATGACCCTGCTTTTTTGGGCCATCGGCAACGCGATTAATGATAAAAAGACATCGCCCCATTTAAAGGTGATTACGTTGCTTGTTAAGGCTGGCGCAGATCCGCTCCAGCCTCGACCGCAGGGAAAAAGCAGTCCTGCCGAATTTGCCCTAAAGGGAGACAGTGCGGACTGGATCGACGCGATGCTGGACGGTGGCCTCTCACCCAACGTGAAAGATAAGGTTTTCCACGAACCCATCATCTTCCAGTCGCTAAAAGCGAAAAATACAGAGACGCTGGAAGCCATGCTCGATCGCGGTGCTGACGTCAACTCAACCAACTCACTGGGTAAAACGCTGGTGTTTGATGCGCTGGATAACCAGGCTTACGATCATGTCTTGTTGCTGCTCGATCGTGGAGCGGATCCGTCAATTAAGGCCAAAAATGGCTGGTCGATGAGCAATGCGCTCGCGGACGCGCTTAATGGACTCGAGCGAGGCAGTGAGCAATACGAGAAATTAAACGAAATAAAAGAGAAGCTCATCCAGAAGGGGGGCGAATGGCCACCCGCGCCGGTTGAGTGATTGCTCAACTGTCATGAACGCCAGAGATAAGGTTTTCGTTTTCTGGGGATGCATGGATGCCCTGGCCGTTGTCTTCTATTGTGCCCAGTCCGTGCGGCATGACAAGATCCCTTTTATTTCTGATATACACGCCTTCAGTACGGTTGTGAACACGCTGTCTGCTGGTGGGTATAGCGCTCTGGTTATTCTTTTCTTTATTCTCGATTTCTTGTTGTTGCTCTCTTTTATTGCCTCAGCATGGTGCTTCTTCGCCCGGAATTTATACGCGAGCAGACTGGCACTCTACCAGGAAATACTGCGTCTGGTTGGGTTTCGCTACTCAGTTTCCCTTTTTCCCCTGGTGTTAAGTTTCACGGGCGTGATGAATGTCTGGCTAAATGGATTTTTATTCATTTTGTCAGAGTTTCTGAAAATCTATTCCCTGTGGATTTATAAATATGAAGGGGAAAGGCCCCCGGTTAAAGAGTAAGACGGCCAATAACCAGAACATTCACGTTTAAAAAGCCTTGCGTTAAAAATATTCTCAGCATAAACCATTACGGAATAAAGATTATGCTCAACCGAATTACCGTCCAGCTCCCGGTTGAGGGGCTGCTCTTCTGGAAACTCTCCGGCCGCGAGGCGATGTCCGAGTCGTTCGCGCTGACGCTGACCGTGCTCGGCACAGACGCGCGCATCGACCGCAGCAGGCTGCTCGGTCAGCCGGTCACGGTGACCATCCCCACGCAGAGCCTGCTTACTCCCCGCTTTATCAACGGCAAGGTGACGCGCGTGGCGGTGAGCGCCGTTGAGCTGACGGGCACCCGCTACGCGGTGTACCAGCTGACGGTGGAGCCGGACCTGTGGCCAATGAAGCGCGACCGCAACCTGCGTATCTTCCAGGGCCAGACGGTACCGCAGATTGTCAAAACCCTGCTGGGTGAGCATCAGGTTAACCTCGAAGACAAACTCACCGGCAGCTACCGGGTGTGGGACTACTGCGTGCAGTATCAGGAGTCGAGCCTGGACTTCATCAGCCGCCTGATGGAGCTGGAGGGGATTGCGTACTACTTCCGCCATGAGGCGGACAAGCACACCCTGGTGCTCACCGACGCCGCCACCCAGCACCAGCCGTTCAGCGGCTATGAGGTCATTCCTTACCATCAGACGCCGTCCGGCGGCAGTACGGACGAAGAGGGTATCAGCCAGTG
>NZ_JBMKIC010000010.1:0-127210 GCF_049238665.1 Enterobacter cloacae complex sp. IR5450 | reverse complement strand
GGATAACGCTTACCGCTCATGGGTACCTCTCTTTAAGTCATCTTAAATGACTCTGAGGTGTCTGTTAAACCTGTGGCGATTCATCTAATAAAGCAGCCTCGGCTCCAGTGAGGCCCAGTTTCGACCAATAGCAGCGAAGTGCGAAGGATCACCTGCTGCCCAGAATATGGAAAAAACGTCGACCAAAAGATTGAAGTTTACGCTTCCGCGTCGACTTTGAAAATTATCGCAGAGCTTCAATCTAAGAATTTGATTAGAAAAAGTTGATATGTCACAGAAACGCAGGTAAAAAACTTATCTCGGCTGAGACAATCAAATAATTTTGTAGGAGTAAGGGCAATATGGGGACTCCAGAAAACTACCACCTTAAGGGCTATGTAGACCACTCACTACCAGGTCAAATCGAGACGTTACATAAGGCGACGTTTTCTAGCAAAGAGGAAGTACTTACATCCAGCACGCTCTCACCTGAAGATGTTTTCATTTTAGTCGAAAGACTCCACTGGGCTTCAATTAGTGGCAATATAACTCATCATCTTGAAGAAGGTGCATCTAAAGTAATACTAAAATATCCATTTTCGCAATTCTGGGAAATAATCACTGACTCATTCGCTATCGCCCAGTACTCTAATGAGTACGGAATTGCGTTCCAACATGATTTAAAATCAAAGCTAAAGCTGGAGAGCCTTAACTTTCCCCACTTCATTCGAATTATACTTTCAGCACATTCGAACGGCGAGGAATTTGATAGCATAAGTATTCCCCCTCACAATGCTGATATTGGGCATTTCGAGTGTCGAGCGGATATAATTTCTCATGCAGCTTATATAGAGGGTATGCTTTACAAGATAATAACTGACAGCAAAAAAACCACATATAATCTTGCTGATAAAATGACATATAATAGAAAAATAGATTTTTGCGAAAAGGAGAAACTACTAAGCAATGAGCTTCTTTCAATTGTCAAATTGCTGAAAGATTTGAGAAATCAAGCTGCGCATCAGTTTTCGTTTGAGAAATGCGGCCCAACAGGAAACTATCTTAAAATTAACCCCGTCAGCGATAAGTTATTAGAGGAGATAAAGAGTTTTGTATGCGCCTGCGAAAAGCGGTACTCTTTGAAGGAAGGGAGGATAAATCGCTTTGACAATGTTTTTCGAATGCTTGCAGGAGAGTTAAATGCCAAGGCCAATTTGGCCCAAATGATAACCTTAGAAAAACAATACCCAGCCGAGCTATCGAGTTACTTCTACGGATAACAGAATTTTATAAAACTTCAACTTCTAGAATGAGGGTTCGGTCTTTGTATCTGCTATGCATTAACCTCCTCCTTCTTGACTTTATTAATAAGATTGATGAGCTGAGAACCGAAGTTGCCTATAAGCTCTTCAATGATATCAATGGCGTTCTGATCGACAGAATAAACAGCAAATCGGTTGTTGAGTTAATGTAAATATCTACCCATCAGTATATTGAGGAAATAACAGCAGAAAAAATTTCTGTTGTTAAAATTGGCGTAAGCTCTATGAGAATGCATATCGATGGGAGTATTGGAGCGCTCAATGTACGGATCAGCATCCGATCGGCGTAAAGGTGATGGAGCTGAAATTCCAGCTTCGTTTCCCGTGTACAGTGAAATGGAAGTTCTATTTAAACAACCATTGGGTAGTTCCATTAACCTTAATAAGTTTAGCGTAGATATTACGACTTGGTACGAGTAAACCTGGCCTGCACCTCACAGGCCAGACGTTTGCGCTCAGTGTTAATACTGCTCAATGTCAAAGGAGACGCCCTGGCGAGGGTTACCGTTCATGGTGATAATGCTCAGCAATGCACGATCGCCTGAGAGGGCCGAGAATTTTTGTCTCAGGTGGCGCCTCAGCGGGTCGCTTGCCGTCGTCAGCACTAACCCAAGCCCCTTCTCCTGCATCGTCAGCATCCTGAAAATATCCGTCATAGCCACCCGGTTCATATCATCCAGGTGAGCGACAGGCTCATCAAGAAAGAAGGTGCCGCCCAGGGTCCTTGCTCTGGCAAGATATAGGGACAGTGCAAGATCCTGCCGCTGCCCCTGGCTGAAATAATCCTGCGTAATAAGTTCATCATCCGCTTTTTCACCTGTCAGTGCCCTCCATCTCAGCTTGCCGTCCTTTGCCACTTTCAGTCCGTCGTAAACTTCATTGGCATGCATTCGTGAAAACATCTCCGAAGCAGGTTCGATGAGATTCTTAAGACTGAGGCTGGTCAGACGTTCGATTTCGGATGCTAGCTCATCACGGGCCTGCTCACCTTCCCGCTTTCTGCGTGTGTGTTCATCTATCCTGCGCTCAAGCGTCTCAATGCTGGTGCGAAGCGTTCCCGCGCATGAAATAGTCCTGTGCAGATCCACGGCCGTCTGAGTCAGTGCATATAGCGTCTCCAGATGATTCAGGCGGTTCTGCATGCTTGCATGTGCCTCTTCACACTGGAGCAGATTCGCTTTTGTCAGGTCTGCAGCACTGACTTTTCTCCACTGAGTCTGGATGAACTGAAGGTCAGCAAGGACAGCAACAAGCTGCGCTTCTGCAGCCGTTATTTGTTGCAGGCTATTAGAGACGTCTTCCCCGGTCTGCTTCAGCCCCATTTCGGATACCTGCTGCGCCAGCCGCGCCGTCTTGAGGGCAATGTCAGTATCATCCTTCATCTTCGCCAGCGAAGACTGCACAGACTGGCACCGGTCGTAGACAGATAATTCGACCACTGCGTCTGTATCCGTCTTTAGAAATGCTTCCGCGGCAAGTAGCCTCTCCCTGAACGCTGCATAACGTGCAGACAGGTCCAAGTGAGCGATAAACTGAGATAACTGTTCGGGTGAAGATGAAGTTATTTCGCTCTCCTCAAAAAAGACACTATTGCAATGCGCCCTAAATGCCTCACTGAGCTTGCTCTCCGCTGCGGCAAGGGATGCTGAAAAGGCGTCTGCATCACGCAATAAGCCTTCCTTTTCCCTGAGCATCTCTTCCATGCCCGCATAATCACTGCGCATTTGCTCAAGCTGCACATTCAGCGCCTGTGCTTCAGGAGAAAGCCTGTCGCGGGCCGTACGTAACGCAGTTAATAAACGTTCATTTTTAACCCAGTCATGCGTGCAGAGCGGACAACAGCTCCCCTGTACCTGACTGACAAGCTGCAATCCCAGTGCGTGCAGTTCAGCGGTCTGATCATCCAGAGCCCTGACCGAGTATGTCATCCGCTTAAGTTCATCCGCTGCCTGTTGTTCTTTAACACGTAACGCGACAACCTCATCCCGCGACACGCGCCTGATACGAGACTGCCATTCCTCACGAGCCTGTCCTGAAATATACACACTGCGTGCCACATCCAGGTAGCGACTCAGTTCTTCGTGATAGCCCTGCAACGCGCCTGACGGGATACCCTTTTCAAAGTAGTTTTCAAGCAGCTGCGTATCCGTGAAACGGTGATTTGCGCTGACACCCGCCTGCTGCATTATTTGAGCATAATCCTGCGCCAGGGATCCTTGCGCAGCCATCCATTTCAGCCGCGTGTCTAGTTCCCGAACCTGACCGTCGTCACGTAGTTTTTGCTCCCCGGCATGTTGATGCTTCTGGTTGGCATCCTGCCATGCGGTGCGATGCACAAGGATTCGGGTGCGTAACTGCTGCTCCTCTCCGGATGCATGCTCAAAGGCTTCCCACCGGGCTGAAACATCAAGACAGATGGCTCCATAATTTTCCGTCTCACGTCTGTATTCCGCTATATCCGTTTGCGCACGTTGAAGGAAGGTTTCATGATTTGACTTGTCCAACCCGGAATTCAGACTGACGGCAAGCTGCGAAATCAGCTCAGCCGCATCTGACGCAGGTTCATTTACTTTTTCAGCCTCATTGACGGCGCGGAGCTCTTCCCGGAGACGGTCTAGCCGCTGTGTCAACTGGCTGACACCGGGCAGATACTGGAGATAACTGTTGATGGACTGCTGTAGAGGTATGAGATGTCCGTACCCCAGAATGTTGGCAAAGACCTGTGAACGCTGTTCGGCTTGCGATTCATCGACCAGCAGGGATAAGGCATTAGAATAAAGCCACCGGCTATTGCGAAGCCAGGCCTGCTTTGTCAGAACCGCCTGGGGACGGTTCTTGCCCGCACCAATTTCCTTCGGAGAGAGTAGGCTAAGAAGAGACAGGGTGTTGCATTGAGTGATGACCTGTCCGTCGGACTTCTCCAGTCCCTTCAGCGTGCGCGTTAGCCGATACTGCTGACCGTTGATAATGCAGTCTGCGGCAACAAAGGTTTCTCCATCCCCCCACTTACAGGTCAGCGAACTTTCTGAAACGTCAGGTAATATGCCCGTCAGTAACCACTCCACCGCCTGACAAAGCGTGCTTTTTCCCGTACCATTTGCGGCATAAATAACGGTCAGTCCCGAGTTAAGCGGAATGGTCACCTTTCCGGGTATTCCCCTAAAACGGCTGATCGTCACGTTTAATATCTGAAGATTATACATCGCTGCTCTCCCACTTACTTCCATGGTTCAGGGCGATAGCACGCGGGGAATTTCCCGACTCAAATTCAGCCAGAAGCGCTTGCGTGCTGCCTGTGACCCTAAGGTCTACGGCAGAGATTCCCCGCTGCTCCAGCGGGGCAAGCCCCAGCATTGTGACGCGACCGATGCGTTTCCACTCCCCATTTTCCATCCACACGAAATGCTTTCTGACCAGACGGGTATTCTGCTCAATATCTGTAATCATGCCGTCAGGGACACAGTGAACTGACGGCATCGCATATATTACGCTTGCATCAATGACCCTACCCGTGCCTTCACGAGTCCGGGCCATAGCGTCCGCAATCCTTTCGCTGACGATCAATTCTCTTTCCATCTGGTCAGGTTTCGCGTTTAAAGGCCACAGCAGCATGCATGCATATTCGGATTCCCAGTAAAGACTGCCTTCAGACAAACCCTCAAGGTATTC
Source organism: Enterobacter cloacae complex sp. IR5450 (assembly GCF_049238665.1). Lineage (NCBI taxonomy): Bacteria > Pseudomonadati > Pseudomonadota > Gammaproteobacteria > Enterobacterales > Enterobacteriaceae > Enterobacter > Enterobacter cloacae complex sp. IR5450. The sequence continues at coordinate 122,240 of NZ_JBMKIC010000010.1, read as the reverse complement.
TGCCGGAAATGTTTTCCTGAAGAATCCGGCAAAGGCTGCTTTTGTTTCAAATTCAGCAATCAAACTATCCATTTTTTACCGTCCATAAATTGCTCAGATAGCACTCAAGCTCAGCCGGATCGTCATTTCGCGTCCGGCTGAGCAGAGGATTAAGGGGGAAAAGCCAGGCTCTGCGCGTTGAACGTGGCGCAGCGAAGGAGTCAGCCTCCGCCGCAGGTTCAGCAATATTGGCGCGAGTTAGATCCTGTCGGATTGAACGACCGTGTGAAGGTAGGTCCTCTTCCACATCAGCAAACACGCTCAGGTCGCAATGCTCCCCCCCATCCTGTATCCATTGGGTCAGTATGGCGTCAACCTGCGTGTCACTCATTTCATCAGGTAACCATCCCATCACGGACTCAGGTGTCCCCACACCGTTCCATAAAAGATGCCCCGTCACGGCATGATTACCGTTCCAGCTGAGGCTGGGGTGCATTGAAAGGTAGCTTAGCGCTCTGATCACTTTACGAATGCCCCGGCGCTGTTGAAGGAATGTGTTCACCTGCGGATAGACATAGGACCTGGGCCCGCTCAGTGCATAATGAACAAAATAGCCGGCATAGGGAGGGGCACATGTCACCAGCACATGCCGAAATGCATTCACCCCCTCCTGTACAAGGAATTGCGGGGGATCAGTGAAGGGATCCAGCAGCACCCGCTGAAGCTCAAGTTGTATACCATCGGCTACCTCGTAAAAACACCCATTGTGCCATTGCCACATGTAAGAGGATGTCGCGGTAAATTCATCACCCGCCGAATTAAACCGAAGACAAAACATCGCAGAGGTCACGCTCTTATCCCGGATTAACAGGGCCGGAATCGGCCCGTTATCGGCGTGCAAAAGATCATCACCTGCACTGGCTGGGTAAATTCCTGAGGCATAACGTATGCCGTCCGTAATCTCCACTTGTGACTGATGGCAGAAAATGACCCCTAGAAAACGCTTCTGCCGTAGGCTCTCAAAACGGCGGATTTGTGCGTTAAAATGCTCCTGTGTCAGCGCACAGGATGATGAGACCAGAAGGACGTTGGGTCGCCGGTGACCGTCATCAGCAATGCTCAGAGAGAGACGGTCATCCAGTACCGTGCCGGAAGAACCGGCCGGAGTGTAATAATCGGTGTTCAGAACGGGCCAGAGATTCACATCATTAAACGCCAGGCGAAGCGCGCGCCCTGCATAACTCAGCGCGGCATCGCAGTCGCAGGTTTCCAGTAAAATAAAGCGGTGAATATCGCCTACACCGGACTTTACCCAGCACCAGCCCGCCTGATACTGAGCCCTTCCCGGGTAAAGGCCCTCGCTGTCAGCAGAAAGCCAGCCGTCGTTTTTCCAGGTGTTTAGCATGGTACCGGGCACGATGCCGCAGCCTGCCTGTAAAATAACGGTGCCCTGACATTCACTGATAAGCGCATCAATGGAGCACTGGTCAGCAGGGTCAAAAGCATTCGCGGGGCAGACCAGCATGACCGGATAGTTTCCGGCCACCTCGGGCATTTTATCTTTTAGGAATTCGCCCAGCATACGCACAGAAAGTCTTTCACCCGCAGGAAAAATAAATGCGTTCAGCCGGCCTGCGGATAACAGGTTTTCATTTCCGTAATGGGTATAAACGTTTTCTGCATGCATGGCGCGTACATCCGCCGCAATAGCGCCCTCTGGATAAACCTCCCGGAAAAAATCCAGAACGCTCTGTTGAGAAAAATACACTTCACGGCGAAAATAGATGCTCATGAGGTTGTCGGACGCACGCACAAGTGGCGAGAGCGATTCACGGGTGTAAAGCTCAATATTCAGTCGCTCAAACTGCGGATACACCATGTCATATAATGCCTGTCCGGTTTTTTCCTTAAGCAGCGGGGATTTTCTGAGCAACGCATATTTGTCCCGGACGGCAACCAGTGCTTTGAGGTAATCCGTTTTTCGTCCGATAAGATCGGCCAGCGCAGTAGAGTTTCGCTGGAAATACTGCTGTGTTTCGCCGTTAACGTTATCAGAAACTACGAGAATATAGCGGAATGGGAGACCGTCAGGAGGAAGCAAATCACTTATCACCAGACTGCGCAGGCAGATTTTTATCCACTCATCGCGAACTTCTGGCATGGTAAACGCTTTCGAACTGTACCGTTTACATTGTACGATGCCCGCAATCACTCGGTCTTTCATCAGTTGAACGTCTATACCGTTATCGGAACCATCGTTTATCCGAAAGGCAGTGTCATACCAGTCCCAGGTCGCCTCAACCTTTTTCTCATCAAATAAATCCCGGACGATTAATTCGAATGCTCTGGGGTCAAGCGTGCCAAAAGGCAACTGTCCGCAGTCATGAGCATAAATATCCCGAGCGTTGTCGTGAGCCCGCGCTCTCTCCCGAACATCGTCTTCATCGCTGTAAATATGAATACAGGCGTCCATTCACCATCCCTTAGACAACGTAGTCAATATTTTTTGTATCATTTTAAGGCACTTTACTCCCAATTGAGTCGGGCACAAAACCTGAAATGCTAAAAATTTCATCGCCATCAGTAACAGGTATTTAACGCACGCCATGTTTTAATGCCTGGCAGGGCTATCCCGAATGGATGAGATCCGGATTCAAAAATACACTTGCTGCAACCTGCTGAATCAGAAGGGGATGTGCTTAAGCGTTAGCTTCAAGAATTTCAGGCGCGTGGCTGGCAGATCCTTGCGAGATTCGCAGTTGCCCAATGTTAAATCTATACGTTGGAGCGCATTCAGGTTAAAACCTGTGAGGGCCCGGGCGGCGCGACTGACCTTTCAGCTTCTCCCTCCAGGCAAATAAGGCTGGCGAGAACGGCTCACGAATCCAGCTCACAAGGGAATAAGTCATCAGAAATCGTTATTGACCTGCTCCCTATCAATTAACATATTTCAATGTTATCAATGTCTGCTTTTGGCACAAAGCAGACGCCCACTCTCACGCGAATGCTTTGCCCTTGACTTGCCAACAACCGTATCGCTTGCTCCGCAACTATGGTTTTTTATTAGAATCTTCGCCACTAAATAAATTATAATAAATTGATTTTATTAGATATCTGTCAGAATCTATATGGTCAGCACGAGTAGCATGCTCTAATGTTTCAAATGCTAGGGTTTGTGCGGCTTCAGCAAAAATTCCAGGCCAACCCTTACTCAGCATCGACAGTCCTTTAAGGACCCTTATCTGAATTTCCCTCATACTGGCACCATCGCGCGCAACAGGTGAGAAAAAGTCTTCAAGTAGATCGTTATTCTGAAGTGGTGCAACATGTACAGAAGGATATTTCACTTCTATTTCATCAGATTTATTCTGCGCGTAAGCGGAAAGTATACGTACACCTCTGCCAATGACATCAATGGCGGTTCCAGGATCGTTCACTGCGGGGGAAAGGGCTCGGCAGGCTATTTCGGCCATGACGCTAAGACAAAATCGGGGGTCCTGAGCAAATGAACGTACATCCGAGACAATAATCGTCTCAAGTAAATCGGTGCTGATTGATGACTCCTGGCCCTGACTCAGGTACAAAACTGGCGTGGACGGATGTATGAAACTGCCCGGCTGCGCCACGAGGTATACATGACGGGGATCATTGGTCAGCAGCTTGCTGAGTTTCACCATATCAACATATTCAACATAGCCAATCTTTTTCGGATAAACTGCAACCGTTCCTTTCGGCTGTTCATTGTTCTCAAGCCATGGATATCCGCCGAGACAGGGATTTCTTGCTCTCGCAATAAATGTTTCGATGGCCGCCTGTTCTACTTTTGCCGTTGTCTCACCAACCCTCCCCAGAGAGGTCAAATGCTGTATCCAGCGAAGCAATGTGATGAGGATTAAGGCAATGACAACCAGTGTTACAATGAATAAAATGACTCTCCCCCTTTCTCCATAAGCTCCCATATTGAGGGCAATAATCCCTACCAGACTGAAGAGAAAAGAACCGATGAAGGTGGCCAGTACATTTTGTGTGGTGACGTCTTCAACAACTAAACGAGTAGCTCTGGGAGTCACATTAGTAGTGGCTGAACCGTAGGCTGTGACCATGATGCTCAGCGAAAATGTGGTCACTGCCAGCATACTCGATGCCAGTATGTTCAGAATGTTATCGACTGCTTCCGCACCAACCTTCACGGAAACCGACTCAGGTATCATTGATTTAAAAAGAATTGATAAAAGGGCCGTTATTATTGCGACAATTGCGAATAACGTTGCCCTGAACCATAGTTTTTTAAATGTCTGCTTCAGCATCCATTTCCAGCGTGAAATCATTCTGCATTCCCTCATATTGCAGCCGGGATAAATAAATGCCGCCTCTGTGGCGGCATGTTGCTGTTAACGAACCAGATGCAGGAAGTGCAGGTGTTTTTCGTACTGGTCCAGTATGTCATTAATCAGCTGTTCCTGATTCCAGCCCATTACATCATAATTTTGGCCGCCCTCTTTGAGATAGACTTCAGCGCGATAATATCGATGTTGTTCACTCTGCTGCTCATCATTATCCAGCGCAGCGAGCGCGAAGGTCGGTGAGTTATACCCGCGAAGCCTCACTTCATATATATAATTCAGCTCGTTGCCCAAATCGACTTCAAGGCGAATACGATCCTCGGCGGCGTCACTGATGTGGCTTATCGTTCCCTGCTTGTTAAGTTCCTCCTGAACCAGCGTCATGGCGGGTTGGATAATGTCGTCCATAAAACGTTTCACAAGAGAGCGCTTCGGCAAATACGCGATATTGCGTAACCTTCTCTGCCAGGGAATTGGGTTACGTGCAGCCGTAGGAGCAATAGTCGCCATGCTAAGGCTTTCACGCTTGGTCAAATCCCGACGCAGGGCTTTTAACAGTCCGTATATGGATATTAATAAGATAACTGAGAAGGGCAATGCACTCGCTATCGTTACGGTTTGCAACGCACTCAGCCCCCCTGCGATCAGCAGGGCAATAGCAACAACGCCCATGAGCAATGCCCAGAAAATTCGCTGCCAGACGGGCGTGTTTGCCACCCCACCTGATGCCAGAGTATCCACAACCATTGCCCCCGAATCAGCAGACGTTACAAAGAAGACGATGACCATCGCCATTGCAATGAATGACAGCACGGAAGAGAACGGGAAATGCTCCAGGAAATTAAACAGGGCAAGCGCAACATCCTGCTGAACGGTATTGGCGAGGTCAGTGGCGCCCTGGTTCATGATGAGATAGATGGCGCTGTTTCCAAACACCGTCATCCACATGAGCGTAAAGCCGGCGGGAACAAACAACACGCCAGTCACGAACTCACGAATTGTCCTGCCGCGGGAAACGCGTGCAATGAACATACCTACAAACGGCGACCATGAAAGCCACCATCCCCAGTATAATAATGTCCAGCCCCCCAGCCAGTTGCTCGACTTGGGTTCATACGCGTAAAGGTTGAACGTTTTACTCACCAGTTCCGACAGATAACCACCCGTATTTTCCACAAATGACTTCAGCAGAAGCACAGTGGGACCCAGGCACAAGACCAGCGCCAGGAGCAACACCGCCAGGCCCAGATTAAGCTCAGACAGGATGCGTATTCCCTTGTCCAGGCCGGACACCACCGAAATCGTCGCTAACCCCGTGATGACCACGATCAAAATGACCTGTACCGTTTCATTGATGGGCACGCCGAAAAGATGGTTCAAACCGGCATTCACCTGCAATACACCGTAACCCAGCGATGTTGCAACGCCAAAGACAGTGCCTATCACGGCGAAGATATCAACCGCGTGGCCTATAGGCCCGTAAATGCGATCGCCGATAATGGGATAGAGCGCAGAACGCAGCGTTAAAGGCAGACCGTGACGGTAACTGAAAAAGGCCAGAATCAGCGCCACGATGGCATAAATTGCCCATGCGTGCAGACCCCAGTGGAAGAACGTCAGGCGCATGGCTTCCTTCGCTGCCGCAACGGTCTCTGGAGTGCCGACAGGTGGCGAAAGATAATGCATCACAGGTTCGGCAACGCCAAAGAACATCAGGCCGATCCCCATCCCTGCCGAAAAAAGCATCGCGAACCAGGAGTGGTAGCTGAAATCAGGCTGCGCATGGTCTGGGCCCAGCTTTATATCACCGTAACGTGAGAGTCCAAGGAACGTGACGCTCAGTAAAATCAGGGCCACAGCAAGTATGTAGAACCAGCTGGCATTCGTGAAGATTTGTTGCTGAAGTAGTTTAAAATTTTTGTCGGCGACATCCGGAAATACGGCGGCAAAGGCGACAAGAAGGAAAATTAGCAAAGCAGATGTAAAGAATACCGCTTTGTTAACCTGGCTTGTAGACTTCTTTGGGGTTGTATCATTTTCACTCATAATCATTTATTCCATTAATTAAATCCGCACTGGATAGAAGGTACTACCTCTCACAGAGTAGCAAAGTTCAACTGGCTATGCGGGATTAATCGGAATGCATGGTGGAATGAGTGCCGATACAAATCATCCTATATTCTAAGGAGTTTTAAGTTACTCAGCCTGCCAATTACTGGGGCATTTAATTTGTATGATCTGTATCAAAGCTGGGATATAAGTTAAGTGAAGTATATTAGGCACGAATTACCAGCGTCTGCTCTTGGCACAAAGCGGACTCCCGCGCTCAAGGCTCTGGCAACTAAGATATAGCTCCTACAAGCTTTGCCCTTCCCTTCCCAACAACCAAATCGCTTGCCTGGAAGCAGTGTTAGGGGATAACACGATGCGCTCTGGAACGCGATGATTCTGAAGCGCGCTACGACCTCACCATCTCCTTCCATGTACCGGAGACCAGTGTCGATCTGCTGATTCCAGTACAGAGTAAAGTGGATACGCTCATCGCCAGTCAGGTCGAAATGACGTCCTGAAAAAAGTGTTAGACGCAACGCAATTTCGCCCTGTCAGGGAGTTAAATTTTTCCAGATGTCATAGCCGATATAAGCTAGCGTTGAGGTAGCAAACAGGGCAAAAATGATGACAACGTAGCGGAATCTACCCTGACTTGCGGCACTTTGCGCCTCCAGATAGCTCTTTTGCTGGCTCACTGCCTCGGTCAACGCCTGCTGGCTGGTTTGCAGAGACTCAATTGCCTGGGTTAGTGGGGTCAAATGCTGCACCAGTGCTGCCGGGACGTCGGAAGACAACGTTTCAAGGCTGCTTAACACTTGCCTCCGATCGCTTTCCTGCCGTTCCGCGAGCATGGTTCGCGTCGTTTGCACTCCTTGGCTCACGCCCTTGAGCTGCTGGTCAAGTTCGCTTACGTAAGCAATACCTGACTCGACTTTATCCAGCCGCATGATTTTGAGGTCACGACCGAACATTGCCGCAGAAACAGCCTTGCAAACCTGACCCACCGTCACTTCAGAAGCCAGTACCGGAGCAGCAAACACGAGCGGAACAAGAAGCAGCAGTTTCTTCATATGGATCCATCCTTTTAGTTATGTTCTTGAATAACGCTTATCGTATATTTCGGCAACCTGAAGCATTTCTTGACGAATATTTAGCATTAGGTTGACAGGACTGACTAATAAAATCCCTGGCGTAATCTCACGCACTCCCTGACGGTTAGCCCTGCTCCTGCTGTACATCCTCAGCGTGGTACGCGAACAAAACATCGGGCATGAGGCCCGTTTTCTCTATGGTTGCCAGCACGGACTGCGTTGAAGCCTCAGCGATAACCTTCATCGCTTCATCACGAATTTCGACATACGCTTGGTCTTCACGGGGCACGAAAGGCTCAAGGAGGTGGGCGATGGCTTTACCGTTAACAGAAAGGCTGAACGTGCCAGCGGCACGATCCACATTCCAGATGTAGATGAGTGGCCATAAACCCAGTTCGTCGCATTCGGCCTCACTGCGGATCCCCGGCAGATACACAGGCATTGACAGCTTTTCATCACTCAGCGTCAGCGCGATAAACTGTTGCGCCGTCAGTCGGGAACCCTGCCCGGGCGCAGCGTCAGGTTTTTTCTTTTTAAAGAATCCGAACATGGTCTTTCCTTGTTTATGATGAATCGGAGGGATAGTCACTGTCTTACAGAGCGGATGAATCAGAGCGTCACGGACCACAGCGCAGACTCGCGGTAACTCTCATTCGGCAAAAGTGATTTTTACACATTTCATGTCACCAGAAACGAGAATTACTTATCGCTTTTCCTGGCAAGATAGCCATGATGATGGCCAACACATTGCTGGCGTGGATGCTGGCACTATCACGAAGAAACGAGGGAGATTCCTTCGATTACATATGCAGCATTATTGGTTGCCGTTTTATTGGGAAGTGGAGTCGTCACTTTTCTTAACGTCCTTCTGCCCTCTTCCGCCAGATCGAACCTCATAAAGTTGTTTAGAAATCAGCAGGTATTCAATGGCAGGCCATGCTGTGGTTCACGCTGCATTTCAAAGGCGTCACCAACATCAGCAAATGCTCCGGACAAAGACGCGCTGTTCATGTGGGCCAGATGCCCAAACGTCCTCTTCCTGCTACTAACCAATCCTGTCATGCATCCATTTGATATGGCCGCTTTGAGCGATAAGCGGGCCTAAATAAAAATGTGATATTAATCACGAAATCAGAAAAGCAGGCTCATGAACAAACAATCGCAATTTTGTATAAATTATGGCCCGATTTTCACACAGTTATGAACTCAAACTGAGTTCATAACTGTGTGATTTTGATTGTTTCATGAATAAAGTTATTTTAATACAGGATATTGCAAAATTTTTTGATTATAGATTTAGTTATGTAGCACCCGTAAACCCAGAATAGTTAAATGAAATACTATGAATCCTATCACTCATCAGATAAGCCCATCGCATCCCACCCTTTCCTTTGCCTCTACTGAGGAAGCCGGAGAAACAGTGTCCGTTCCTGAGTCTGCGAGGCTTTAAAACCATGGTGGATATAAAACGCTTTGGCTTCCTCAGTGAGTGCATGAACCATGATCGCCCGCACCCCAATATTCTCAGCTACCCGATAACAGCGTAAAACCGCATCGTGGAGTAAATCGGCTCCCAACCCGTTTCCGCATAACGAGACATCAACAGCCAGACGGGCAAGTATAATCACGGGAATGGGATCCGGCATGTTACGCCGCAGATTACCTGTCGCTTGCGTATGGTTAACGCTGCCGGTACCCAGTGAGTAAAATCCCGCGACCTGCTTCGTGCCCGTTTTACAAATGACAAACGTTCGGGCTGCGCCGAGCGCCTGGTTTTTCAGACCTCTTTGTTTTAGCCATTCGTCAAGCACGGCCTCTCCGCTGACGAACTCCCCCAGTTGATGGACGCTGGATAAGGGCTCTGGTGCTGTTACACGCCCCACTGCGGTTTCCTTGCCAGCAGTTTTTCTATGGCAGGATCGTCCGCGACCGGGGCATCGAGCATGTCAATGAACTCTGCGTACTGTTCATCGTTAAAATTGAATACACGTCGATCGAGGATAACATTCTCGGCTGCCTGACAGGCCATCTCCAGAATGAAGTCTGTACGTGATTTATGGAGGATCTCTGCGGCGGCATCGATAAGCGCCCGCTGGGATTCTTTGGCTCTGAGATTGAGTTGAACATCTGATTTCATGGGTATACCTCTTGCATAGCAATTGCTTTACAAGCATAGCATAAGCGGCGTGTATAGCAATCGCTATACAGAGCCCTTAATCATGTCTGACCTCTCCACACCACATATCGCAAGAATTTGCTCTCTCAACCAGCGGTGACCAGGATCGCGTTCCATTCTTGGGTGCCACATCTGTGAAACCGTAATACGACGGCTTTTGAACGGCAGCTCGAACAGATGTACCTGGTCCGTTACCTGCTGATTGAGTAAATAGAGCGCGGGTATCATGGTGATAAGATCCGATTCCAGCGCCACGGACAGTGCCGTCGGAAATCCCGGTACGACGCTGGCGATTTTACGTTTTGTCCCCAGTTCGGCCAGCGCATCGTCAACGGAACCGTGCAACGCGCCCTCGGGTGACGCTACCACATGGCCCCAGGCGACATAATCCTTCACGCCTATTTCTGCCTGCTTAGCCAGCGGGTGTCCCTTACGCACGACGCCCACAAACCGATCCTCAAACAGTCGTTGCAGCCGTATTTCAGGCCCCATATTGCTCTGGACGCCAATCTCCAGATCAACCAGCCCTTCCCGAAGATAGCGCGACGTTTTTTCCGGCTTAGGCGCAAAGCGTATACAGACGTCCGGCGCGGCGTCGGCCACAGCCGCTATAAGCGCAGGCCCAAACGCCACCACAAAACCATCGTTTGCCCTGATGGTAAAAAGACGCGCCAGACTTCGCGCGCTGAACGTTTCAGTTGAGGGCTGCAATACCGCCCTCGCCTCGTGCACTGCACGTCTGGCGCGATCCCGGGTCGCTTCGGCCCACGGGGTTAGTACCATGTTACGTCCGGCGCGCACCAGGATCGGGTCGCCTGTAACGTCGCGTAACCTGCTTAATGTCCGGCTCATGGCCGAGGTGCTGAGGTTCAGACGACGTGCTGCACCTGCGACACTCGCTTCGCTCAGCAATATGTCGAGTGCAATCAGTAAATTAAAATCAGGATCGGTCATAGCGCTCATTCCTGTTCATTCAGATAAGGCGTTTCATGCAACGATAAAGTGCAAATGGTGCGCCTTCCGCCCTGTAAAAGCCATCTTTATAGTTTTGTCATCCATACACTCTTCTCAGAGGACAACATGATGATGCTCTTTTCCAGTCAACCCGGCGACGAAGGACTGCCTGGCCCGGCGCGCGCACGGGTGATGGCCGCAATTATGACCACCACCTTAATGGGCGTGTTTGATGGCACCATGATCAACATTGCCCTGCCCTCCATGGCTCAGGAGATGCAGGTACCTGCCAGTATTGCCGTCTGGTTCGCCAACGGGTATCTGCTGGCGGCCGCGATGTCGCTGGCGATATTCGCGGCGCTTGCGGCCCGCCTGGGTTATCGCCCCGTTTTTCTGGCAGGTCTGACAACCTTTACCCTGACATCGCTGGGTTGCGCGCTGGCGAAGACGCCCGAAGTGCTCATCGGTATGCGCGTGCTTCAGGGGATCGGCGGCGCGGCGACGCTGAGTATTGCCCCCGCAATCCTGCGATCCGTATTTCCCGGGCGATTACTTGGCCGCATTCTGGGGTTGCACGCTCTGCTCATCGCCTCCAGCTCCGCTATCGGGCCGGTATTGGGTGGGACGATCCTTCACACCCTGAGCTGGCAATGGCTGTTTGCGATAAACGTGGTTCCCGGCACCCTCGCCTTACTGCTGGCGGTCAAAGCGCTGCCGCAGGATGCGGTTCGAAAGCAAGCGCCCTTCGACACCCCGGGCGCCATATTGTCGGCGCTGCTGCTGGGGTCGACGATCATGGCGGCGAACAGCCTCCAGGAGGCTACTTATCACCCCGGCAGTCTTTGCTGGACGGTGCTCGCTGCGCTGAGCGGCATGGCGTTTATCTGGCAGATCCGCCGCACGGATAACCCCTTGCTGCCGCCGACGATGTTTAAAAATGAACGTTTTACCCTCGCGGCCTTCACGTCAATGATTGCTTTTGTCAGCCAGGGGATCACTTTTATTGCACTGCCTTTCCTGTTTCAGAGCGAATACGGCTACAGTCCGGTGTTGTCTGCCCTGCTGTTTACGCCGTGGCCGCTGGGGATCGTACTGATTGCGCCGCATGCAGGCCGGTGGGCGGACACGATTTCAGCCCCGGCGATATCCACCCTGGGGCTGGTGATTTTTGTCGTGGGTTTGATCCTTCTTGCGACATTACCCGACCGCCCTACAATGTGGGATATCTGCCTGCGGAGTCTGGTATGCGGCATGGGGTTTGGCTGCTTTCAGAGTCCCAATAACCGGGAAATGCTCTCCAACGTTATTCGTGAGCATGCGAGCTATGCATCCGGTGTTTTATCCATTATGCGCACGTTCGGGCAGTGTCTGGGCGCCGCCGCCGTGGCCGTTCTGCTGGCCGCAGATGAAAGGTCAATTCATGTTGCACTGTGGGTCGCCGCCGCGGCTTCTGCGGTAGCGGTCGTCGTCAGCGCGAGTCGGTTGCGTAAAATCACTCATCCTGCGGAAACAGGATGAGCACGAAAATATAACTAAGCGCTACTCCAGCGCCAGTAGCGCAAAACTCGCCAGCCAGTGCCCGCCGCTGTAGTGGCTGCCGACAACATGCTCCACGCTTGCCGAGAGATGGCGCGCAACGGCATCGTGTAATGGCTTCCGGGCGTGATGATTTTCCGGCAGGGCACGGGCAATGTGCTTCATACACCAGGCGCGGCTGAGGTTGAGACCGTCCAGATGCGCGATTTTCGGGTCGGTGCGGTCGCTCACCTCTGCCGGGTTCATCAGCGCAGAAACGGCGCCCACTTCAGGCAGAAACGCATCGAACCAGGCCGGGAAATCCTCCACCACCTTACTCATCAGCAGGGCCTCGGTCAGCGCTCCGGAGATATACTCGTCGCCACCCGGCTCATAATGCGCAGGATATTGCGTGTCCGCGAGGTAAAACCGCGTTGCCGCGTCCAGGATGGCGCGCTCAAGCGTGTCATCGTTCACCGCCCGGGCATAATCCAGCCCCAGCGCGAGCGCAAACGCCGTGTTGTAGTGCGTCCCGACGCGGATCGGATAGGTAAGCTTGCTGAGGTAATCCACCAGCCGCTGGCGAATATCCAGCGTTAACGGTTGCAGCGTCTGGTACCAGCGCTCCGCCTGCGGCAGTGACGATTGCTTCAGCTCCTGCGCCAGCGCCAGCAGCCAGCCGTAGCCATAAGGCCGCTCAAACGACGCGCGGAACGGCGCGGTAAAATAGGCCAACTCCTTCGCCACCTTCTCGTTGGTCAGGTGTTCTTCGAACAGAGTGATGATCTCTTCCCGGCACGGCAGTTCGGGCCAGAGACGCAGGCAGCGCAGCAGCAGCCAGTAGCCGTGCACCGCAGAGTGCCAGTCAAAACAGCCGTAAAAGATCGGGTGCAGCTCGCGAGGCGGCAGAACGTCGCCGTCATCGTTGAGCAGATGCATAATGTGGTTCGGGTATTCCTGACGTAAATAGGTCAACGGCATTCTGGCGAAGGCGTCAGCCTGATGTTGCGTTAATTCCATTGCAGCTCCTTAGCGAAACACGAGGAAATACATTAAGAACACGTTTACCACCAGCAGGGTTAACGCGGTCGGGATCTGGATCTTGATAACCTGATATTTGTCTTTTAGCTCCAGTAGCGCGGCGGGCACAATGTTGAAGTTGGCGGCCATCGGCGTCATCAGCGTGCCGCAATAGCCAGCGTACATACCGATAGCCAGCAGCGGCGCCGGGTTACCGTGATGGACATTAATCAGGAATGGCAGAGCGATACCGGCGCTTAACACCGGGAAGGCTGCGAAGGCGTTACCCATGATCATGGTAAACAGCGCCATCCCCACGCAATAAATGACCACCAGCATGAAGCGGCTGTCCGGGTTCACAAACAGGCTGACCACCTTTTGTACCGATTCGCCGGTATTCGCCACCACAAACACCCCGCCGAGCATGGCGAGCATCTGCGGCAGGATCACCGCCCAGCCAATGGTATCGACCAGCCGACGCGACTGACGAACCGCATGCAGCGGCGTACCTTTTGTCAGCCACCAGCCGGTGAGGATAGCTGCCACACAGGCCACGCACAGCGCCGCCAGCGTAAGCTGTTTCTGGTCGAGCAGATAAACACCGCCAATCGACACGCCTTTCAGAAATAGCGTCCCGATGACCGTTACCACGGGGATCATCAGTGCCGGTAAAAACAGCCAGTTTTTCAGTCGGTTCGACGAGGCAACGCGCTCCTCCTCGGTGGACATTTTATAACGCCCCTTCCCGACCAGCCCGAAACCGGCCAGCAGCGCAATCACGATAACGGCGCCGCCAATAATGCGATACGCCAGGGACTTACCCAGCTCCTGCACCATCAGATCGCCAAACAGGAAGATCCCGCCAAACAGAAACCAGAACAGCGCCGTGGTATAGCGTTTCGGGTTAGCGCGATCGCGAAGGGTCATCACAACCAGCAGCATCACGACGAAGCCGATCAGGTAGTACACACGGTTAATAGTGATGAGGGTCATCATGGTGCGATCTCCTGCGTACCCTGCTCTGCTTTCCAGGCCATCACGTCGCGACGAATGCTGGCATCGAGGCGTAGCAGACGCGTCATATGGATGATCAGTGCCGCAATGGCGGTCGGAATGGCCCACAGGCCGATATGCAGCGGTTCGATCCCCTCGATCCCGTTCTCTTTCAGGAACGCATCAATCAGCAGTACCGCGCCAAAGGCGATAAAAATATCTTCCCCAAAGAAAACCGCGATATTGTCACACGCGGCGGCATGGGCTTTGATTTTGTCGCGGATAGTCTGCGGCAGTTCCCCGTATTCATTCAGAGCTGCCCCTTCCGCCATCGGTGCCAGCAGCGGACGCACCGTTTGCGCGTGGCCGCCAAGCGACATCAGGCCCAGCGCAGCCGTCCCTTCGCGGGCAACAAAGTAGAGCATCAGGATACGCGCCGAGGTGGCGCTGGCGATCTTCGCGACCCAGGCCTGGGCGCGTTCTTTCAGCCCGTAATACTCTAATAGGCCAATCACCGGCAGGATCAGAATGAAGGTGGCAAGCGATCGGCTATTCACGAACTTTTCGCCAAAGGTTTCCAGCAGCATACCGAAATCCATGCCAACCAGCAGGCCCGTCGCCAGGCCCGCCACCACGACAACCAGCAGCGGGTTGAAACGCAGTGCAAAACCAATAACCACCACCGGAATCCCGATAAGTGGCAACAGTGTAGAACTGTCCATAAACGTTACCCTATCCAAAGTGAGCGTTGCGCGCCGACGGCTATTTTTTATACTTCGCAGCAGAGCGAAGCCGGTGCATTACGGCGCGCGATGTTGTGTTTTGCGTGAGGCTCCACAGAACCTGCACTAAAAAGCTATATCTGAACGTCAAAAACATGTAAACAATTTATCAATAAAATGTTCTTATTTTATCGACGGGTTTACATTTCGGGGGAAGGATCGTTATGACAGTAAAGAAAAAGACGACAGCGTTAAACCACGACGATATTGCGGACGGGCGAATCGTCTCCTCCCGTCATCTCGTCTCAGAGCGGTGTGCTGAATTATCAGAGCTGGAATATGCGCTGATCATGACCAGCAATGCGTTTAACAAATGGATGGTGCGCTGCATGACCGCAGCGGGTGAACCGGATATGGGGGCCTTTGATGTTTCGCTTCTGCACCACGTGAATCACCGCAACCGTAAGAAAAAGCTGGCTGACATCTGCTTTGTGCTGAACGTGGAAGATACCCACGTGGTGACGTATGCGCTGAAAAAGCTGGTCAAGGCGGGCTACGTCACCAGCGAGAAAGCGGGAAAAGAGCTTTTTTTCTCCACTACGGAGGAGGGAAAAGCGCTGTGCATGAAGTACCGGGAGGTGCGGGAGGCCTGCCTGATCAACATTCATGCGGAAAGCGGTATTCCGGGCGCGTCGATTGGCGAGACCGCGCAGTTACTCCGCGCGATCTCCTCCCTGTATGATACCGCCGCACGCGCGGCGGCTTCGCTTTAAGGACGGCGGAACAGGGTGATACTCCGCCCGGCCAGCTCGTAATCGACAGATTCAGTGATGATTTCCCCCGTGGGGGCATCCTCCGACGTCGAGAGTTCGAGCACCCAACCCCCTTCGCCAAACTGCGGGATCTGGAATGGCACCGTACCTTCAAACGGGTTAAACAGCATCAGCACGTCTTGCCAGACGCCCTCTTCCTGCTCAAGATCAGGACGGCTGATGGCAAGACCAAGGGTGGAACCCTCGTCCCACTGTTCCGACTGCTGCGGTCCGCCGCCGGCGTTAAACCAGCGGATCTCCAGCCCGTCGCGCCAGTTCTCACGTCGCAGCAGCGGCTGCGTCGCGCGCAGGGCAATCAACCGACGGGTAAAGTCGCGCAGCTTCTCGTCGTTTTCAGTGAGTCCTTCCCAGTTTACCCAGGAGATCTCGCTGTCCTGACAATAGCCGTTATTATTGCCCTTTTGCGTCCGGCCAAACTCATCGCCTGCCAGCAGCATCGGCGTGCCGTGCGAGAAGAAGAGCGTGGTGAGGAAGTTGCGCTTTTGCCGCTCGCGGGTGGCAATGATATCCGGGTTTTCCGTCGGCCCTTCCTCGCCGTAGTTATACGAACGGTTATCGTTATGTCCGTCGTTATTATCTTCCCCGTTATCGGCGTTATGTTTCTCGTTGTACGATACCAGGTCGTTCAGCGTGAAGCCGTCATGCGCGGTGATAAAATTGACGCTGGCCCACGGACGACGCCCGCGCAGATCGTACAAATCACCGGACCCTAACAGACGGGCGGCAAAATCGTTAGAAACGTTATCCCCCTTCCAGTATTCACGTACCGTATCGCGGTATTTGTCGTTCCACTCACCCCAGCCAGGTGGGAAGCCCCCCACCTGATACCCGCCGGGGCCGATATCCCACGGCTCACCGATGAGCTTCAGCTTCGACAGCACCGGATCCTGGGTCACGGCATCAAAGAAGCCGCCGCGCGGATCGAACCCCTCTGGCTCACGTCCGAGAATGGTCCCGAGGTCAAAGCGGAAACCGTCAATCTGCATCGACTCCGCCCAGTAGCGCAGGGAGTCCATGACCATCTGCAACACGCGCGGGTGCGAAGTATTAACGGTGTTCCCGGTGCCGGTGTCGTTGATGTAATACCGGTGCTGATCCGGCATGGTGCGGTAATAACAGAAGTTATCAATCCCCTTAAACGACAGGGTTGGTCCCAGCTCGTTGCCCTCCGCCGTGTGGTTATAGACCACGTCGAGGATCACCTCGATGCCCGCGTCATGATAGGCACGCACCATGTCGCGGAAACCCTGGATGCCCGCCGGGCCGTAATAGCGGGACGCTGGCGCAAAGAAACCGAGCGAGTTATAGCCCCAGAAGTTTTTCAGGCCGCGATCGAGCAGGTGCTGATCGTCAGGGAACCAGTGAACCGGTAGCAGCTCGACCGAGGTAATGCCGAGGCTTTTGATGTACTCCACCGAGGCTTTATGCCCCATTCCCTCAAACGTACCGCGCAGTTCAGGCGGAATAGCCGGGTTAAGCTGGGTAAAGCCTTTTACGTGGCTTTCATAGACCACGGTATGCGGCCACGGGATATCGGGCCGGCGTGAGTCCTGCCAGTCAACGGCATTGGGGTCGATGACCTTACATTTGGGCGTAAATGGCGCGCTGTCTCGCGTGTCAAAACTGAGATCCAGCTCATCGTGTCCCAGCTCATAGCCGAAGTGGGCATCGTTCCACTCAATGTCACCCACCAGTTCACGGGCATAGGGGTCAATAAGCAGCTTATTGGGGTTAAAACGGTGACCGTTCTCCGGATCGTAGGGGCCATACACACGGTAGCCATACAGCGCCCCCGGTTTCAGATCCGGCACATAGCCGTGCCAGACCTCATGGGTATATTCCGGCAGTTCCAGGCGGGCGATTTCTGTTTTTCCCGAAGGATCAAACAGACACAGCTCCACCCGCTCCGCGTGGGCGGAAAACAGGGCGAAGTTTACCCCTTTCCCGTCATAATTTGCGCCCAACTGCTGGCCATGACCGGCCCGAATTTCAAACGTTGTATCCTTTGGCATTTTTGTTCTCCTCGATTAGTCGCAGGTAAGCAGAACCAACAAACATCCCTTTTCAGACGTTAAATCCAGCGTCTCTGGCAGAAGGCGACGCTCACCGGTAAACAGATCCCGGTAGTGCTTCCCGGCCAGCTCCTGGGGTATGGCCACGATAGTGTTGGCCCACAGCATCGCATTGTCGGTGACGTCAAACACCAGACGCGGCACGGCGACGATCAGCGCCTCGTCATCTTTTATGCGGGCATAAACGATCAGATTCTCCTCCCGCTCACCGGTTACCTTCAGCGGCAGCCAGTCGCCGTAGCGGAAAAGTGCGGGGTAATGTGGCCGAAGCCGTAACAGCGTGGCGGTAACGTACTGCTTCACGCTGCCGTCTCGCCAGCGTTGCGCATCGTTAAAAACGGTGCCATCCGCTACGCTGAGGTTTTCCGCCAGTGCGACGAAATCCGGTTCGCGGCGGTTATCCGGGTCGACGAGGCTGAAGTTAAGCCCCTCGCTGCCCTGGTAGATGTCCGGTACGCCAGGCGCAGTCAGCTTGATCACCGTCTGGCTCAGGCTGTTCATTAACCCAGCCCGAATAAACGGCTGGAGTGCGGCACTGAAATCACGCAGGAACAGGGTGTTATCCGGGGAAAGCAGATGGCGCACGTAGTCCAGGACCACGCTCTCGTAACCTTCGTTGCTGTCGATCCAGTCGGTACGCTGCTTGGCCTCGCGCAGGGCTTTCTCGATAAAGCCGAGGAAACGCTCTTCCAGTGACTTAAGGCCATCACGATCCTCAGGCGACAGGGTTGCTGGCCAGACGCCCGCCAGCGCCTGGAAGATCATCCAGGTGTCGGCGGCGTTCGGCGCGGTGCCGTCGTTTAGGAATCGGACCTGCGTCTGGTTCATCTGCCGCCAGCGCGCCAGATTTTCTCCCCACAGATCTGGCGCTTCCGTCAGCGTGTATAGTCGCGCCCGCGCATCCTCGCCGCGTTTGGTGTCGTGGGTGGAAGTTCCCAGCAGCGCATCGGGCTGGCGGGCAAGTCGAATGCGCATCTCCTGATGAAAACGGGAAAGTGAAAACGCGCGCGGCGTCGGGTCGGCGCCGACTTCGTTCAGGGCCAGCTCCAGGTTATGGCGGAAGAACAGCGTATCCTCTACCGATTTCGCCATCAGCGGCCCGGTCAGTTGCTGAAAACGGGTGCGGAAAAGCGAGGCCAGCGCGTGGTCATGCTCCGGCAGATCGCCGGTAAGAATACGCACGATCAGGCTCAGAGCGGGTTCAGAGGCGTTGACGCTGGCGACCACACGGCTGAGCAGCGCCACATCCGGTGGCGTCAGTCCCTCAGCGGTGCCGTAGGTGCGATACACCGGAAACGCGATAAGCAGCTCACGCAGGGCATGGCGGATATCATCATGCTCCACTTCGGCGCCGTTATGCCCGGCCAGCTCGCTGGCTATTTTGAGCAACGTGGTAAATTCACCCTCAAAATTACGATCGGTCATCAGCCCTTTGGCGTTGCGAAGTTCCGCCTGCCTGTCCACGGTCGTACCCAGCGTCTCGTCGTAGAGCATCTCCAGCCGCGAGAGGTTGGTATCATCCACCAGCACTTCCGCCAGGGAGGCGATAAACTCATAACCCGTAGTACCTGAGATGGGCCACTCCGGAGGAAGCTGTTCCCCTTTGGCGAGGATTTTTTCCACCGTGATGTAGCAATCCGGTCCGGTAGCCGCACGCAGTCGCTGCAAATAGCCCAGCGGATCGGCAAGCCCGTCCACATGGTCAATGCGCAGGCCGTCGACAACCCCGGCGTGGACAAGCTCAAGGATCAGGTGGTGCGTATCTGCGAATACCGCCTCATCCTCTACCCGCACGCCGACCAGCCCGGTGATTTCAAAAAAGCGACGCCATGAAAGCTGTTTCGGCGCTTCACGCCAGGACATCAGCCGCCAGCTTTGCGCCTCGTGGATCTCAGCGATGCTCTTGCCTTCGGCATACGTGCCGGGATTAAGCGGATAGGCGGTATCATAGTAAACCAGCGCTGCGCTGTTTGTGACACTGTCACGTTTTAAAGTGATAGTCCCCCTCTCCAGCTCGGCTTCAAAGGTGTCGCCAAGAAACGGCAACGTCAGCGGTCGGGACCAGTCGATATCAAAATACGCCGCATAGCGGCTCTGCCCGCCATGTTCGATAACATCGCGCCACCAGCGGTTTTCCAGCGAGGTCGACATATGGTTAGGAACGATATCCAGAATCAGCCCCATCCCCGCCTGTTTCAGCGCCGCCGCCATGCGGTCAAACCCTTCCCGCCCGCCAATCGCCGGGTCAATTTCGTTGGGGTCGGTCACGTCATATCCGTGGGTGGAATTCGTGGTTGCGGTGAAAACAGGCGACGCGTAAAGATGGCTGATACCGAGGTCTTTCATATACGGAATCAGGTCTGCAACGCGGTCAAAGGTCATGCCGTTGCGAAACTGAATTCGGTAAGTAGAGGAAGGGATCATAGCGCTGCTTCTCCATCAGCAAAGCGAACAACAATGCTGTTCGGCGGCAGGTTTTCGGCTGCCTCCGGCCAGCTAAAGATCGTTTTTCCGGGCAGGTCCGGTAAGGCGAGCGGCTTTTTGCCGATATTCAGCGCCAGCGACAACGTGCCGGACGGAAAACGCCAGCTCACGGCAACCATGCCGAGCGCCGTTTGCAGGACGTTACCCTCCACGGTGCCCCGCTGTTTCAGTAACGGGACGATAAAGCGCTGACGCAGCACAATCAGCTCGCGCGTGACGTGCAGCCACGCCCTGCCTTCCTCCGTGTCTGCCTTGTTCCAGTCAAGCTTCGACCGCATAAAGGTATTTACGTCATTGGGGTCCGGTACGGTTTCATCGTGCCCGGCATGGCCGGTAAACTCTTTCGCGCGCCCTTCCCGCACCGCTTTCGCCAGGTCGCCGTGGAAGTCGGTGAAAAAGAGGAACGGATGCGTTTCGCCATACTCCTCGCCCATAAACAGCAGCGGAATATGGGGCGACAGGAGCAGCGCCGCGAACAGCACGCGCGTTTTATCCGCCCCAGCCAGAGAGATAAGCCTCTCCCCCTGGGCACGGTTGCCGACCTGGTCGTGATTCTGAATAAAATCGACAAAAAACTGTGGTGGTTGCTCGCGACACTCTACCCCGCGCGATTTTCCGGTCTGAAGCGAGATTTCCCCCTGGTAGACAAAGCCTTCTGCCAGCGCCCGCGCCAGTTTTTTCTCCGGCTCAAAGGCAAAATCCTGATAGTAGGCGTGTGATTCTCCCGTCGCGAAGACATGAGCGGCGTTGTGAAAATCATCATTCCATTCGGCGGTGAAAAGCGGCGTCTGACCATGCTCATCACGCGGATGCAGGAAAATCACGTTGCGACTGTCTTCGGTGGTCAGATGGATATGCCGATCCGGAAAGGCGTCGCGGATCCGTTGCGCTATCTCGGGAAGAATATGGGTCTCAGCGTCGTCATGGATCTGGTCGATGGCGTCGAAGCGCAGACCGTCAAGATGATACTCCGAGAGCCAGAATAACGGCGCCTCAGCGATGTATTGCCGGACAGCTTCAACCTCATAGGCAATACCGTTGCCCCACGGGGTCATACGATCCTGATGGAAAAACGCCGGCGAGAGCAACGGCAGGTAGTTCCCTTCCGGGCCAAAGTGGTTGAGTACGATATCCAGCACCACGGAAAGCCCGAGCGCGTGGGCGGCATCAATGAAGGCATGAAAATCATCCGGTGTACCATAAGCCGAGTGCGGGGCATACAGCAGTACACCGTCATACCCCCATCCGCGCGCGCCCCCGAACTGGGACACGGGCATCACTTCCAGTTGCGTAATACCCAGTTCGGCCAGATAAAGCAGTTTGTCGATGGCCGCCCTGAAGGTTCCTTCCCCGGTGAAGGTGCCGATATGCAGCTCGTAGATCACCGTCTCTTCCCACGGTCGTCCTTGCCATTCGCGCTGAGCGGGCAGGCTGCGACGCGGGTCGATCACCACCGACGGGCCATTGACGTCAGCCTGCTGCGCGCGCGAGGCCGGGTCCGGCACCGCCATTCCATCCTGTAAAACAAACTGATACGTCGTACCGTGCCTGACGCCGGGCACGTCAATCTGAAACCAGCCGTCGCCCACCGCCGCCATGGGAATGTCGGTATCGGTTAAACGCAACGTGAGATCTTTTTGCCCTTCTGCCCAGACGCGAAAACGTACAACGTCATCGGAAATAAACTCAGCACCCCAGTGCCTGCGACATGTTCTGAATTCCATTCATTGTCCTCGAATGACCACATTTTACGCGGAACGAAATACAAGCTTAGACCAGGATCTACAGAGTGTTATGCCAGCAGAGTATGCCGCTTCGTCTATTATCTATTTATAACTCCCACTTAAGGAATACTATGCATATTCGAAAAGGATTAAGCACCGACCTCGCCCGTCTTGAATGCTGTGATTTTTCTTTTACGGTCGATGAGATTGCCAGAGAACCTTTTCTCAATGGTGATTTGCATATCGAGGCGCTGACCGAACCTTATCTTAAAACCTATGAACTGGATCTCCAGACGCTGGAAAATCATTGTGTTAATCCGGATTCAATATTTCTTATCGCCGAAACGGATGACGGTGAAATCGCCGGTTTTATTACCGCGTCCTGCAACTGGAATAAATTTATATCGGTGGATTACATTGCCGTGGAGCGTTCAAAGCGTCGTACGGGCGCGGCGCACAAGCTGATGTCCGCCACCCACGTCTGGGCGCGAAGCCTCAATGCGCCCGGTTTACGGCTGGAGACGCAGAACGTTAATGTTTCTGCCTGTCTTTTTTATCGTCACTATGGGTTTATTCTCGGCGGTTACGATCGCTATCTTTACAACGCCCTGCCGGAAAAAGATGAGGTCGCCCTTTTCTGGTATTACATGCTGGCTTGAGAAAATATTTTATATCCGCTACCGGAAGATAGATTTGTCTGAATTTGTCAATTTTGCCCGCTTACGTTTAATTAACGACTAATCTTGGAATTCACTATTAAGGAGGCCGGTATGTCTACAGGAAATAATCACACGCTGCATTACCCTCGTCCACCGTTTGCTGAACAACCGCAAAGGGCCCCCGGGCTGGCATCGGAAATGAAGCCAATACCGGATCATGGTGAAACAAGTTATATCGGGTCAGGAAAACTGGCAGGAAAAAAAGCGCTGATTACCGGCGGTGATTCCGGAATTGGTCGCGCGGTAGCGATCGCCTATGCCCGTGAAGGCGCAGATGTCGCTATTGGCTATCTGCCGGAAGAGGAGTCCGATGCGGCATCGGTCATTGCGCTGATTCAGGCTGAAGGCCGTAAAGCGGTCGCCATTCCGGGCGACATTCGCGTGGAGTCGTTCTGCGACACGCTGGTGGAAAAAGCCGTTGCCGAACTGGGCGGCCTGGATATTCTGGTGAATAACGCCGGACGCCAGCAGTACTGTGAATCTATCGACGATCTCACCACGGCAGATTTTGACGCGACGTTTAAGACCAACGTCTATGCCCCCTTCTGGATCACCAAAGCTGCGCTACGCCATTTGCAGGAAGGCGCCGTGATCATTAACACCACTTCCGTTCAGGCGTTTAAACCGAGCGCGATCCTGGTGGACTATGCGCAGACCAAAGCCTGTAACGTAGCCTTTACCAAGTCTCTGGCCCAGCAGCTGGGACCGCGTGGAATTCGGGTGAATGCCGTCGCGCCAGGTCCATACTGGACGCCTCTTCAGTCCAGCGGCGGCCAGCCGCAGTCCAAAGTTCAGAAGTTCGGGGAAGATACGCCCCTGGGCAGACCGGGCCAGCCGGTTGAAATCGCACCGCTGTATGTATTGTTTGCCTCCGATACCTGCTCATACGCCTCCGGGCAAGTGTGGTGCTCTGACGGCGGTACCGGCGTGCTGTAAAGCATCCTCTCAGACCTATCCATTCCATGGATAGGTCACATTCACTTCCCGGCGGTTCTCAAAAATCGCAGTTGAACTATGATGAACTTACTATTGAGGAGCCCATCATGTTTACTGTGAAAAAACTTGCGATATCAACCCTGTTGGCCGGTTCGGTTTTATTCTTTCCCGCTATCCACGCGGTGGCCAGCGTTCCGCAGCATGTGGTGAAACAGCAGGCTGGCGGCTACAGCGTTCAGGTTGGCGATACGATTGTCACCGCCTTTACGGACGGCAGCGTGCCGCAGGATCTGCACGCCTTACTGCGCCGGACGACGGCGGAAAATACCGATGCGTTACTGGCTAAAAACTTCCAGGCCAATCCGGTGGAAGCGTCGATTAACGCGTTCTATATCGCCATCCCCGGCCACAAAATTCTGGTGGATACCGGTTCCGGTCAGCTGTTTGGCCCCGGCAAAGGCGGGCGGCTGATTGAAAGCCTGGCGACCCAGGGCATCAAACCCGAAGATATTACCGATATTCTGATCACCCATGCGCACTCCGATCACGCTGGCGGCCTGGTTAAAGACGGTCAGCGCGTGTTTACCCGCGCGCAGGTGTATGTCGGCAAACCGGATATCGATTTCTTCTTTAACGACGAGAACCAGAAAAAGTCTGGCTATGACCAGAACTACTTCGACGTCGCGCACAAGACCTTAAAGCCCTATCTGGATGCCGGAAAAGTGACGACCTTCTCCGGCACGGAACAGCTTCTGCCGGGCATCAGCGGTACGGTTCACCCGGGTCACACTCCAGGCTCCGCGTTCTACACGCTGGAGAGCAAAGGTGAAAAAATGACTTTTGTCGGCGACATCATTCACGTTGCCGCGGTTCAGTTCCCACAGCCCAACGTGACGATTGCTTACGATGAGGATCAGGACGGCGCCGCCCGGGTGCGCAACGCTGCTTTCGCTGAGTTTGTGAAAAATAAAGCGCTGATTGCGGCGCCACATCTGCCTTTCCCCGGGATCGGCTATGTGACGAAAGGTGAGTGGGACGGCTACGCGTGGGTTCCGGTGACCTATACCAACCGTGACGCAAAATAAGATGTCCCCCTCCGATATGGATATGGACCTGATCCTGACGCTGGATGCGTTACTCAGGGACCAGAATATCACCCATGCCGCCGCGCGGCTGGGCATCAGCCAGCCGGCGATGTCTGCCCGCCTTGCGCGCCTGCGCGTGTTGTTTGGTGAGCCGCTGTTTGTCCCTTCCCCACACGGACGTGGGGTGTTACCGACGCCGCGCGCCGAGGCGTTAAGGCCGCAGGTCGCGACGGTTTTGCAGGGTATATCGGCGATGCTTGAACCCACCACGTTTAACGCGCAGAACAGCAACCGCACCTTTGTGATTGCCTTGCACGAGAACCCGGCGCTGATGCTGGGGGCAGAGTTGCAGAATCAGATTAGCAGTGCGGCGCCAGGTATCCGCCTGCGTTTTGCGCTCCCGGAAACCCAACTGCTGCCAGCGCAGATGGAAAATGGCAATGTGGATATTTATGTCGACGTTAACGCGGTGGCGCACGATGCATGGGTCAGACGCAAGCTGTTTGACGATGAATATGCCACAGCCCAGCGAAAAGGCCATCCGCGCGGTACGGGTCCGATGGATCTGGATAGCTATTGTAGCCTTTCCCACCTGGTGGTTTCATCCGAGGGCGACCCGTTCGCGGGCTTTGTCGATCAGCATCTGGCGGGGCTTGGCCACCAGCGTAACGTAGTGATGTCGACGCAAAGCTATGCGATGGCGCCTGCGATTGTTGCCGGTACCGATTTGCTCTGCACCTTACCCAGACGCATGTTGCTACGGTTTACGCAAACGCTTGATATTTTTCCGCCGCCGCTGGATCTCCCGCCGATCGTCATCGGTATGTACTGGCACCCGAAAAACAGCCAGGATCCGGCTAACCGCTGGCTGCGAGAACAGCTTCTTCAGGCCGCCGGACGTCAGGTATGATCGAGGATACTCATCAATTTTTTCAGCACCTCAGAGCGAATAATCCGGTGGCAAACCAGCGTCAGCTCGCTCTCCCGGAGTCGGTCAAGAATATTCACAAAGACGACGTTTTGTACGCATATCGCCTTCGCTGAAGCCGGCAGCATGGCGATGCCAAACCCTGCCGAGACGAGGCTTATCACCGTGGGGACATCGGTGGCATTTTGCACAACGTCAGGCTGTATGCCCGCGCTGTGGCAGGCATCGTAGAAATATTGCTCCAGCCCCATCCCCTCCGGGTCGCGCAGGGCGATCCACTTCTCCTCTTTCACCGACGCAAGCGTCAGCGCGGCGGAGCCCGCCAGGCTGTGTTGACGAGGTAAGGCCAGCACGGCTTTTTCCGTTGTGAAAGGACGGCTTTGCAGATCGTCAGGCAGCAGCGGTAACGGGGCACGAATAATGGCCACATCCAGCTGGTTGCTTTGCACGCCGGTATAAAGGGTTTGCACATTTCCCGTCATCATGGAAAGGCTGATGGCGGGCCATTTCTCATGTAAAAGCCGCAGCGCGGCGGGCAGCTTACTGTCGAATATCGCACTTGAAACACATCCGAGATTCAGCACGCCCTGTTCTCCTCTGGCCGTCTGTCTGGCATCCAGAATCGCCTGATCGGTCATTAAAATCGCGACTCTGGCTTTACTGAGAAACGCCTCACCGGCTGGCGTCAGCGTCAGGCGACGATTCGCCCGGCTAAAGAGCATTACCCCCAGACGATCTTCAAGCGTTTTTATCTGCTGACTCAGCGCGGGCTGCGCCATGTTAAGGCGCTCCGCCGCTCGATGCATGTGAAGCTCTTCCGCCACCACGATAAAATTGCGCATCAGTCGAAACTGCATACCATGCCTTTATTATTGATAATAAAATTCATATTAAAATAGCATAAATGATGCAATTGATAGCCCTCTTCGTCCGGTTAAGAATGGATGCATTCATCCGAGGGGGGAAAAATATGGAAAACCACATCAACGATCTCAGAAGTGCTATCGAACTGCTAAAACGCCATGAAGGTCAATACCTTGAAACCAGCCATCCGGTCGATCCTGACGCGGAGCTGGCGGGTGTGTACCGGCATATTGGTGCTGGCGGCACGGTAAAACGTCCGACGCGCATTGGCCCGGCGATGATGTTTAACGCTATTAAGGGATACCCCGACTCCCGTATTCTGGTCGGAATGCACGCCAGCCGCGAGCGGGCGGCGCTCCTGTTGGGCTGCGAACCCTCTGAACTGGCAAAACATGTCGGCCAGGCCGTGAAAAACCCGATTGCTCCCGTTGTCGTCCCGGCGGCCCAGGCGCCGTGTCAGGAACAGGTGTTTTATGCCGACAATCCGGACTTCGATCTGCGTAAATTGCTTCCGGCACCGACCAACACGCCGATAGATGCCGGTCCGTTCTTCTGTCTGGGGCTGGTGCTGGCAAGCGATCCGGAAGATGCCTCACTGACCGATGTCACTATTCACCGTCTCTGCGTTCAGGAGCGCGATGAGCTCTCCATGTTTCTTGCCGCGGGCCGCCATATTGAAGTGTTCCGTAAGAAAGCCGAGGAGGCGGGTAAACCGTTGCCGGTCACGATCAATATGGGTCTCGATCCCGCTATCTATATTGGCGCCTGTTTCGAAGCCCCTACCACGCCCTTCGGCTACAACGAACTGGGTGTCGCCGGTGCGTTACGTCAGACCCCCGTCGAGCTGGTGCAGGGTGTGGCCGTAAATGAAAAAGCGATTGCGCGTGCGGAAATTATCATCGAAGGCGAACTGCTGCCGGGCGTGCGCGTAGAAGAAGATCAGCATACCCACACCGGGCACGCGATGCCGGAATTTCCCGGCTACTGCGGGGAGGCTAACCCCTCCTTACCGGTAATCAAAGTGAAGGCCGTCACGATGCGTCATCAGGCGATCCTGCAAACCCTGGTAGGACCGGGCGAAGAGCACACCACGCTGGCCGGTTTGCCAACGGAGGCCAGCATCCGTAATGCGGTGGAAGAAGCCATTCCCGGTTTTCTGCAAAACGTCTATGCGCATACCGCTGGCGGCGGCAAGTTCCTTGGCATATTGCAGGTGAAAAAACGCCAGCCCTCTGACGAAGGGCGTCAGGGTCAGGCGGCTCTCATTGCGTTAGCCACCTATTCCGAGCTTAAAAACATTATTCTCGTCGACGAAGATGTGGATATTTTCGACAGCGACGACATCTTGTGGGCGATGACGACCCGTATGCAGGGCGATGTCAGCATCACCCATCTGCCGGGGATCCGCGGACACCAGCTCGATCCGTCTCAGGCGCCGGACTACAGCCCCTCCATTCGTGGCAACGGGATCACCTGCAAAACGATTTTCGACTGTACGGTGCCCTGGGCGCTGAAGTACCGCTTTGAGCGTGCGCCCTTTATGGAGGTAGACCCAACGCCGTGGGCACCTGAACTGTTTAAAAAATAGCGTTAACCGGAAAATCTTCTTCACCCTTCACGGGTGAAGAACCTCACGCTGAAATTGCCGCGTCCCCTGCTTTCTTGTAACCTTTGAGCGTTTATCACATCCCCATAAAAAATGAGACTACCGGACGCCTATGACAGCACATGTTTCCAACGATCCTTTGCATGGCGTAACGCTCGAAATGCAGGTTAACGCGCTGGTTGCGCGATATGGCTGGAATGAACTGGGCAACCGAATCAAAATCAACTGTTTTCGCAAGGACCCGAGTGTTAAATCGAGTCTGAAGTTCCTGCGCCGCACCCCATGGGCGCGGGCGGAAGTTGAAGCCCTCTACCTCGACTCCCTTCACGATGACGGTAACGGGGAGCAGGACGAACCGGCGTTTAATCCCTGGACGGATAGCCGGACACCCAGGAGCTAACACGCAAATGATGCGACACGTAAAACGGACTGGCGCGCTGCTTGGCTGCGCGCTTTTAATGGTAAGTTGCACTTCCAAACCACCTAAATCACTCGTAATCCCGCTGCCGCAGGCGAAACCTGTACAGCAGACTAACGAACCCATGCGCGGGATCTGGCTGGCGACCGTCTCCCGTCTCGACTGGCCTCCCGTTTCATCGGTGAATGGCCGTAGCGCGGACCAGCGCATCGCCCAGCAACAGCGGGCGTTGACGGACAAGCTCGATAAGCTGAAAAATCTTGGGATCAACACCGTCTTCTTTCAGGTAAAACCGGACAGTACGGCGCTGTGGGCTTCTAAAATACTGCCCTGGTCAGATACCCTGACGGGGACTATCGGGGAAGATCCCGGTTACGATCCGCTTCAGTTTATGCTGGCTGAAGCGCACAAGCGTGGGATGAAGGTTCATGCCTGGTTTAACCCATACCGCGTTTCCACCAACACGAAGCCGTCGACCATCGCCGCGCTTAACCGCACCTCGTCGCTTCATCCTTCGAGCGTGTACGTCCTGCATCCGGAGTGGATCCGCACCTCGGGGGATCGTTTTGTTCTCGACCCGGGCATTCCCGAGGTGCGGGGCTGGATAACCCAGGTGGTGATGGAAGTGGTAAATCATTACCCTGTCGACGGCGTTCAGTTCGATGACTATTTTTACACCGAGACGCCGGGCTCCCCCCTGAATGATGCCTGGACCTTCAGGCGCTATGGCGAAGGATTTTCGTCAAAAGCGGACTGGCGTCGACACAATACGCAGCAGTTGATTGTGCAGGTCTCCAGGGCGATCAAGCAGGCTAAACCTGAGGTCGAATTTGGCGTCAGCCCGGCGGGGGTCTGGCGCAATCGCTCCTTCGACCCGGCAGGCTCGGACACGCGCGGCGCCGCAGCCTATGATGAATCCTACGCTGACACGCGCAAATGGGTACAGCAGGGATTACTGGATTACATTGCGCCGCAGATCTACTGGCCCTTCGCCCGCGACGCGGCACGTTACGATGTGCTGACAAAATGGTGGGCTGACGTGGTGAAACCGACCCACACCCGTCTGTATATCGGGATCGCGTTCTACAAAGTGGGCGCGCCTTCCAGAAACGAACCGGACTGGACGGTGAACGGCGGCGTACCGGAGCTGAAAAAACAGCTCGACCTCAATGATTCACTGCCAGACGTTAAGGGCACCATCCTGTTCCGTGAAGACTATCTTAACCAGCCGCAGACGCAGGAAGCAGTAAATTACCTCCGGGGACGCTGGGGTAGTTGACTGAATAAAGGCAGAAACGTCCAGTTTCTGCCTTTCTTTTTACGGCTTCGGTCCGAACATTGCCTCAAGCTGTTTTGCGTCTGGCATACCCACGACCTGTTGCAGTTCGTTTTGCTCATTCAGGTAATAAATAGCCGGTGTGGCATTCGCGCCAAGACTGTCCATGAGCGTCTGGTGATTTTGCAGGATCTCAACGGTTTCCCGGGACGCCGCTCCTTCAGGTTTCGGCAGCTTTTTACCGCCGGACAGCTCGTACGCTTTCCAGGCCGACACCGGATCTTTCGCATTCAGGATCGCGGAGGCGTTACGCCCGCTGTTCGGGTTAAGAAACGCAACCAGCAGCGTGTTGAGCTGGACCTTGCCAGCCTTCACCCACGGCTGCGCTTCAGCCCAGAACTGCTTGCAGTACGGGCAGTACGGGTCGGCAAAGACGAAGACTTTGCGCGGGGCACTCTCCGCGCCCTCCTTCAGGGGATGCGCCGCATTGAGCTTTTTCCACATCTCGCGGCCCATCGGGGCGTAGATCTCTTTCTGGAAAAAGGCCTCGCTGAGGTTGGTTCCCTTCTCATCATACAGATAGCCAGACACGACGTGCTTTCCGTCAGGGGTCAGAAAGAGCGTCACGCCCATGTCCTGATATTGCCCCAGCCACGCTGGCGCGCCGCCGGGGGCGTCAATTTTCTTAATGATCTTGATGTCCTGCTGTTCACTGAAGTGCTTCACCACATCCGGAAGCGACTCCTCTGCGCTGACCAGCCCCGAAACCATCAGAGCAGAGAGTAACAGCACCTTTTTCTTTGCTAACCGTTGAAGCATAACGACCCCTCTAAAATATTGTTTTTCAGAGTGGTCGAAGTTTATTGCCCTGTCAACGCTTCATAAATATCCTTGAGGCGACTACGCAAAAATCGCACGGCTTTGTGTTTGCGGGATAATAACGCCTGCACACTGTCGCCTGTTTCCTCTGCCAGCACCTTCATGCTGTAGCCCTCAAATTCCGTTTTTTCAAACACCTCGCGCTGAGGTGGCGGCAGTTCCGACAGGGCTTGCCCCAACTCTTCCCATAGCAGCATGTTGAGATACTCCTCCTCCGGCGTTTGCGGTACGCCGAATAACGTTTCTGCAATCTCCTGCTCCGGAAAGTCCTCGTCATCTGCTGTCAGGTACGCCGGCAGTGAAACCTCGTGCTTTTTTCGCGCCTGGTCGATCATCTCATTTCGTGCGGCGCGAAACAGCCAGGCGGCGACGTTCTCGACCGGTTGTTCCACTTTCATCAACTGCCAGGTCACTTCCTGAAGAATATCATCGACATCATCACGAACCGCAGTCCTTCCGCGAATGAAGGCTTTTAGCCGCGTGCGGCAGGCATTGAGTGCCGAGATCAGTAATGATTCCCCCGCCTCACCGGCTTTCATATCGCTCACTCGGCTTCCGGCGCTTTCGCACCGTTATCATCTCGTTTTTCATCCCGGCCATCGTGCCATCGGCAATGACCATGGCGCCCAAATCCCGCCCGACGCTGCTGAATGAAGGCCTCACGTTGTTCGGGGCTCATATTCATCCATTGTTCGTGCATACGGCGGTGCGCACCGAACATACCGGGACGGAAACCCAGCCCACCGAAAAGAATGCGGCTCAGCAGCAGGATCCCCAGCGCCTGCCAGAAGCCAATGGCTTTAACCCCCAGGATGGCCGGGAGCAACGCGTTCCACAGGGACATGACCAGCAGGCCAAGCACCACGAACAGGACTGCGCCAATCACGATGCCCTTACCCATACGATGGCGGCCCAAGCCACGCCCGTGACCTTTTCCATGCATATCAAAATTTCTGATGTGTGCCTCGTTTATGTTGAATGATTATGGTCTCTGATGAGGTAGACGGATGAGAAACAGAAATATTGCCGGGGAAAGAGAAAATTTATGTGATAGCGGCGCTGTATGGATAACAGTATTGGCTGAAGGAGATTGTGCAGCGGCTGAATACAAACATTAAAAAGGCTCCCTCGGGAGCCTCTCTGAACATCACGCCGTAGCAGGCAAACTAAAGCGTGAGATACTCTGGGAAAGCTGCTGCGCCTGCTCCTCCAGCGAGGCGGCGGCGGCGGCGGATTGCTGCACCAGCGCCGCGTTCTGCTGGGTCACACCGTCCATCTCCGTTACGGCCTGCCCAACCTGACCAATCCCGCGGCTCTGCTCTTCTGAGGCAACCGAAATCTGTTCCATCAGCGCATGCACTTTATTCACAGAGCTGATAATAGAATCAATCACCTCTCCCGAACGATTCACCAGTTCCGCACCGTTTTTCACGCTGGAAACAGACTGGGCGATGAGGCTTTCGATATCCTTCGCCGCCACCGCGCTTTTCTGGGCCAGTGTGCGCACTTCACTTGCTACCACGGCAAATCCTCGCCCCTGCGCGCCAGCACGCGCCGCTTCAACGGCCGCGTTTAGCGCCAGAATATTAGTCTGGAAAGCAATGCTGTTGATGACGCTGGTGATGTCCTCAATACGCTTCGAATTGGACGCGATAGTATTCATCGTTTCGATGACTTCACGGGTTACCGCTTCACCGGTATGGGCATTTTTCACGGCATCCTGCACCAGCTTACCGGCCTGGAAAACGTTGTCGGTGTTATTCGCCACCGTCGCGCTCAGCTCTTCCATGCTGGCGGCCGTCTGGGTCAGGGCCGAAGCCTGTTGCTCGGTACGGGAGGCCAGGTCGATATTGCCGGAGGCAATTTCCTGCGCTGCATGCGTCACGGTGTGGCTGGCATCGCGCACCTGAGAAATGGTGGAGAGCAGCGCCTGGCGCATCTGCTCCATCGAGGACATCAGGTGATCGATTTCATTCCCGGAATCACGCTTGATCGGTACCGGTACGTCCAGCTTCCCGGCCGCAATCTGGCGACAGTGCTCGCGCGCCAGGTTCACCGGCGCAAAGACCACGCGTTTCATCAGCAGGCTGACGGCGAAGATCACCACCACGAACAGCACCGCAATGCTGGCGATAATAACCAGACCCGACACAAAATTATGGCTCGCCTCCTCGTTCAGCGTTTTGGCGTACTTCTGGTGAACGGAGAGAACCTGATCGAGCACAATTTCATATTGGCGATCGAGTTGAGACACCACGGGAATAAGAGCGTTGAACCGCGACACATCGTGAGCGGCGGCAGCGGCAATCAGCGGTGCCAGTCCCTGGTTACGGTAATTTTGCCACGCTTGCTGGTAGGCAGTGACCAGCGGGGCTTCGTCCTGCAAACGCGGCGAGGCCATAAAAGCCGAAAATGCACTATCGGCTTTGGTCAGCGCCTCTTTAACCGAGGCCAGTTTCGCAGACGGGTCGGTAGCGTCCCCCGCTTCCACCATTTTCACATACTCCATAACCCTGACGCGCAGGGTTCGGCTGTGGTTAATGGGATCAATAATGGACAGGACAACCTGAATTTCTTTGTTCACATTATCCAGCGAAGTATTACTTTTAATGATGAGCCCAACGCTGGTGGTAGTGCTGGCCACAAAGAAGAAAAGCAGGGAAAACAGGATAATCAGGGATGATTTTTTCAACGACATAACACACCTCAGGGATATAATTTCCCTTTGGTTATCGGCTGAATCCGATCTTTAATTAATTAAAGTTATAGATGTACCCCTCATACGTTACCCTGTCACTCCACGGCCTTGTATCGCCGTTGCAGGGTGGCATCCAGCTTACGCTGGATCGGCTCCGGCGTTTCCCCTTCAATCAGTTTGCCAATCAGATCAAAGCAGTGCCAGGCGAGCTGGCGGTTATCCTGACGAACGGTATCGACAGGAATGGTCAGAGAATCATAGAGATAGTGATCGTCAAAGCTGGCCAGACGCATATCGCTTTGCAGCAGATTATGTTGCCCCATATAGCGCAACACCCCTTCCAGCAGACCGCAGGCGGCGGTAAAAAGGGCTTTTGGCGGGCGGCCCAGGCGTGCGCAAAGCTCGGCAAACATTTCGTAGCCGGAGCTCGGATGGTAATTACCATGAATGATCCATTCCGGACGTAACTCGACGCCAGCGTCACGCAGCCCCTGCTTAAACCCTTCCAGACGGTCACGCGTCGGGGAAAGCCGCGGCTGGCCGCCGAGGAAGTAGAACTCATCCGGATGCTGGCGCGCGATGTCGGCCACCAGTGTGGCGGTTGGGGTAACTGAATCGGTGAGGACCAGCGGCAGAGTACTGTCGTTCATATGACGGTCAAAAAGCACAACGGGCAACTGTTCGCTCAGCTTTTGATAGTCCGCGTCGTTGAGCATGCTGGAGGCGACAATCAGCCCGTCCACCTGGCGGGCCACCATGTTATTGACCACCACCGTCTCCTGGCCCGGATTTTCATCGCTACAGGAGATCAGCAGCTGAACACCCGCCTCGCGGCAGAGGGTCTCCAGCTCATGAGAAAAAACGGCAAACCCGTAGTTGGTGATTTCCGGCACCACCAGACCAATGGTGTGGCTGCGGTTGTCTCGCAGCGAACGGGCGTGAATACTGGGCTGATAATGATGTTCTTTGGCAATCGCCAGCACGCGCTCGCGTGTCTCCTCCGCCACCCGAAGCTCTTTGCTGCGGCCGTTCAGCACCAGGCTGGCGGTGGCTTTTGATACCCCCGCGAGCTCCGCGATATCTTTAATGGTGACGCGTTTTGTTTTTCTCACAACGACTTAGATCCGGCTGCCAAAACCTCTATTCTATCATGCAGCTGCGCAGCGACCAGTAGCGTAATGTGATGTCGGACGCACCTTCGAAGCGTACCTGGGCCGGATGGTCAGGAAAATAGCGGCTGCTCATGACGCCTTCACCGTGATTGATGAAAATTTCGACGCTGGAACGGTCACACAGCACGCGTAAATGATGAACAGTGCCCTGCCAGTAGCGGGTCAGCGTGTCTGCGGTTTTCAGACTGGCGCGTTCCAGACGGATCCCCGCATCATCCACAATCAGTCGCAACGCGCCGGCAAAATCCACGTTCGCGCACGAGGCGCTCAGTTCGAACTCAAGACGCGCTCCCGCCAGCACCGGGGCATCGCTGGCGCGTCCCTGCCAGTGGTGTTCATCCTCGCGCAGCGTTTCCAGCTCACGGACCGGGGTCTGCCAGAGCTTACCGTCGCGGTAGCGCAGCTCGCGAGGACAGGTCATCTGGTGGATCCAGCCGTGCGCCCGCGTAGGCTGGAGCATCTCTTCGCCGTCCGGCACGCCCATCCAGCCGATGAGGAGGCGGCGGCCATCTTCTGCCACCGTGGTTTGCGGCGCGTAAAATTCGAATCCGGCGTCAAGCTCATGCAGCTCGCCGTGCGTAAATGCAGGCGTTTGATAATCAAAGGCCCCGCTCATCCAGACGGCCGGATAGGTGTTGAGATAGCGATGCGGTTCGCGCGCCAGCCCCTGCGGGCAGCAGATCAAGACGTGTGTGCCATCAAGCGCAAACAGATCCGGGCACTCCCACATATAGCCCGCGTCCGTGAGTCCGTTGACGCCGTGACCGGCGATTTCGCCGCAGGGCGCCCAGGTGTGTAAATCGGCTGACGTAAACAGCAGCACCTTGCCGCGCTTATACCGATCCTGCGCCCCGAGCACCATGTACCACTGCCCGTCATGGCGCCACACTTTCGGATCGCGGACGTGCCCGGTATACCCGTCCGGCAGAGGCAACACCGGTCCCAGTTTGGCAAACGTGCCGTCGTCATTTTGCACCGCCAGACACTGCCAGGCGGTGCGGCCGCCATCGTCAAACTTAACGTTGCCGGTATAGCACAGGGTCAGCACGCCGTTGTTATCCACGGCGCTGCCGGAGTAACAGCCGTTGCGGTCATACTCTTCGTCAGGCATCAGCGCCATTGGCTCGTGCTGCCAGTGCACCAGATCTGCTGAGCTCCAGTGTCCCCAGCACTTGTAGCGATGATCGCAGCCCAGCGGGTTCCACTGATAAAACAGATGATAGCGTCCGGCAAACCAGATAAAGCCGTTCGGATCGTTCATCAGCCCCGTCACCGGCGCGGGATGCCATTGCGGATAGTGGCTGTCCGCCAGCGCACGCGGCTGGCCTTGCATCACGGCCTGCAACACGGCAGGCCAGCGGGAAGGTAAGGTCATTATTCAGAGTCCGTCTTATATTTCAGCAGCAGAGAGACGGTGAACGCCACGCCAAAGGCAATCACCATGCCGATAATATAGTTGAGCAGCGAGCTGGCCTGAACGATAGCCATACCGGGAATCGCGGTCAGGCCAACGGCGGTCATGTAGACATGCACCGACACCACCCAGGCACCGCCCGCCGCACCACCGATCAGCGCCGCGATAAACGGCTTCACAAAACGCAGGTTGATGCCAAAAATTGCCGCTTCGGTGATGCCCAGCATCGCGGAAAACGCCGACGGTAAGGTAATGGCTTTGATTTTAGCATCGCGGGTTTTGAACCACACCGCCAGACACGCCCCGCCCTGCGCCACGTTCGCCATCGCCCAGATCGGCAGCAGGAAGTTAACGCCAATCGACGGATTACCCAGCAGTCCGGCCTCAATAGCGTGGAAGCTGTGGTGAATGCCGGTAATGACAATCACCGAATAGAGCCCACCAAACAACAGCCCGGCCAGCCAGCCCGCGTGGGCAATCAGGGTGCTAAGAATGAAGGAGATCCCGTCGCCCAACGCGCGTCCCGCCGGGCCAATAATCAACAGCGCGATAAAGCCGGAGATAATGACGGTCAGGAACGGCGTCAGGATCAGATCTAACGCATCCGGTATTGCCCGGCGCAGCTGTTTTTCCACAATGCTCATAAACCACACCGCCAGCAGCACCGGGAAGACGGTTCCCTGATAGCCAATCATGGCGATTTCAAGACCGAAGAAGTTCATGGTGTGGAAGCCGGACGCTACGCCCCAGGCGTTGGTCAGCGCCGGATGAGTCAGGATGCCGCCGAGCGTTGCCCCCAGATACGGGTTGCCGCCAAACTCCCGCGCGGCGGTGAAGCCAATCAGGAACGGCAGAATAATAAACGCCGCCGAGCTGCACATATCCAGCATGATATAGAGCGCGTTATCCGGATTAACCCAGCCGTAGGTTTTAACCATCCCCAGCAGGCCCATCAGCAGACCCGAGGCCACGATCGCCGGGATAATCGGCACGAAGATGTTGGAGAGCAGACGCGCGATACGCTGGAACGGGTTCAGCTTGCGGGCCGCAATATCGGCCGCTTCCGATTTACTGGACTCGCTAATTCCTGCCGCCTGAATAAACGCGGCGTAAACCTTATTCACCACCCCGGTGCCGAAGATCACCTGCATCTGCCCGGCGTTGCGAAAACAGCCTTTCACGCCTTCAACCTTGCCGATAGCCTGCTGGTCGGCAAGCGCATCGTCGACCAGCACCAGACGAAGGCGCGTGGCGCAGTGTGCCGCGCTGGCAATGTTCTCTTTGCCACCGAGCAGCGGAATAAGCTCGCGCGCAATATGATTAAAATCCATAGATACCTCTTCCTGACCTCTTTTTATGGTGTTCGAAACGCCCCCGCGATGCGGGAGCGTGAAGGGTTAAAACCAGGTTTCCATCTGCACCCCAAAGTTCCATTCCCCGCCCGCGTTAAAGCCGCTGCTGCCAAAGGCGTCATCGCTGGCGTAGTTATCCAGCTTGCTGCTCCAGTCCATCCAGGTGGCGAACAGGCGCAGCTCCGGACGGCTGAAGAAATCGCCAATCTTGCCCGCCTTTAACGTCGGGGCGAAGGTCAGCTTGTAGAAGCTACCGTTAACCGCATTGCGATCCTTGTAGCCTTCCGGGCTTAAATCCATGTACTGATAGCTGCCCTCGAACGCGAGGGCGAAATTCTGGGTCACCTCTTTGATCAGACGCGTGTTGAACGTGATCCACTCATAGCTGTCGCCCTTCACGTAGCGGTCCTTACTGCTTTGCGCCAGCACGGCGGGCGCAATGTGCCAGCCACCGCCCAGAGGCGTGACACCGTAACTAGCAAAACGCCAGGTATCGGCTTCTGACAGCAGCGCGCCGTCTGAACCAATGCTTTTCACCTCGGCGCCCAGACCGTGGCCGTAAAGGAGCGCCGTTTTGGCGGAACCTTCCCGCAGGCCGTAGAAGCTCTCGTTATGCAGACCAACCAGCGCATGTACTCCGTTATTGGCCGCGTCGGTTTTAATCGGATCGCCGTTGCTGTCCTTACGGTCGTCGTTATCTTTTGCTCGTAAGCCGCTGACCATCATCTGCACCGGCCCGGCGAAGTGATTCATGCTGAGGATGTAGTTCTGAACGTTGTTGTCGATCTCCTCTTCGCTGCCGAAGTTACGGCCATAAAGGGAGAAGTTACTGCGCAGCGTATCGTTCCACTTCACGTCGTAGACGCCGCCACCGGTCCCGGCGAGAAATACCACGTCGGAATCCAGCCAGTGAATGTCGAAGTTGTCGCGGTCAAAACGCTTACCCGCCCAGAAGGTGCTGCCCTTCAGCGCGCCGGTAAAGTCCGGCAAATTGCCCAGCTCGGCAAAGGCCTGACGAATGTTCAGGTCGCTGCTGTCTGCCGACCAGTCGTTATAGGTTTTCTGACCGTCGGCCAGCATCGCCTTAAAGCGCGTCGTCGCGCCATTCTCCAGCGTCTGTTTGTGCTCAACATTCAGCTCAACGTAGGTATCCGCTTCGTTCCCCAGACGCCCGATGGCCCCGCCCGTTTCCCCGGCGGGCGTCAAATAAGGGCCGCTTTTGCTGCTGGAGGCCGCGTCGTTCATCAGCAGGCCGGAACGGGCGTAACCGTGAAATTCAAAACCGCCTGTCCGGTCGGCTTTTTCTTCCAGCACCGTGGTGCGTTGCGCCACCGCCTGTGTGGAGGTTTGCGCTTCCTGCTGCGCAGCCACCAGCAGCTGTGTTTTCTGTTCCGCTGCCGTGGCGCGCTTTTCAGCAACCTGCGCGCGAGTTTCCGCCTCCTGCAAACGCTGCTCCAGCGCCGCCAGGCGCGCTTCGATACGGGTCATATCCGTCTGGGCAAAAACAGAGGTACTGCCGGCCAGCATGCCTATCATCACGGCAAG
This sequence comes from Enterobacter cloacae complex sp. IR5450, assembly GCF_049238665.1. NCBI lineage: Bacteria > Pseudomonadati > Pseudomonadota > Gammaproteobacteria > Enterobacterales > Enterobacteriaceae > Enterobacter > Enterobacter cloacae complex sp. IR5450. The sequence goes on along the minus strand of NZ_JBMKIC010000010.1, from coordinate 83,390 downwards.
TCTGCGTTTTTTATACATTTTGTCGCATCCCTAATAACTATCGGTGAAAGTGCTAAATTGCTAAACCGGTTTAGGCTGGTGATACTAAACCGTTGAATTTTAGATCGGCAATGTTTTTTGCTAAACCGTTTTAGTAAGTGTGATCGAGGCGACAATTCAGGCCGCCGAATGGTGGCCTTGAGAGGTGAATTACAGTTCGTGATGATAAGGCAGCGCGGTCATTGCCCCTTTTGCGGTTGTCGCCAGCGCCCCACAGCGCTGCGCCAGCGTGATGACCTCTGAGAGACGGGCCTGGCCATAACGTGCCAGACCGAACAGTAGCCCGGCGACGAAAGCATCCCCCGCGCCAGTGGTATCAATGCATTCCACGGGTGATGCAGCATAGTGTGTCAACACGCCTTCCTGCCAGGCGGTGACGCCCTCTTTTCCCTGCGTTACCAGCACCAGCCTGGCCGGACAGGTGCGCATCAGCGCCGCCAGCCCCTCATGGACCTGCGCATTTCCGGTTAAGAACGCCAGTTCTTCCTCCGAGATTTTCACCACATCTGCACAGGCTAATGCCCGCTCAAGACACTGACGCAGCTCGACTTCATCGTGCCAGAGATCGGCGCGAATATTGGGGTCAAAGCTGACGAATCCCCCCGCCTGTCTGATCGCGGCCATCGCCAGAAACGTCGCGGAACGGCTGGGTTCGGCGCTGAGCGCGATAGAGCAGACGTGCAGCCACTCCCCGGCGCGGAATGGCGGGAGATCGGCAGAGTCGAGGAATAAATCAGCGCTCGGGCGAACCATAAAGGTAAAGGAACGTTCACCGTCGTTATCGAGATCCACCACCACCGTGGAGGTGCGATGCTGCGGGTCCAGCCGCAGCCATTTTGTATTAACCTGCTCATCTGCAAGCGTTTTTTGCATAAAACGCCCGAAGGGGTCGTCGCCCACCCGGCCTATAAAGGCGCTTCTGCCGCCCAGACGCGCTACCCCTACCGCGACGTTGGCCGGTGCGCCGCCAGGACATTGCAGCAGTTTGCCCTCTCCGTCGGGCAACAGATCCACCACTGCATCGCCAAGTACCCAGATCGTCTCCATATCACCTTCTTAGCTAAATCATGTTAAACCGGTTTAGCTATTTAAGCACAGGCAGGGTGTCGGGGAAATATGGCGAGGGAAAATTTGCTTAACCCACCCGATGGGGCCAGTGGATATCACCCACGCCATTGAGCTGCGGGCGGGCGAACAAAAAGCCCTGGAAGCGGCGAATACCGGCGTATTCAAGCCAGCACCACTCTTCTATCTTCTCAATGCCTTCTGCGACCAGCGTAATCTCCAGATCGGTGCAGCAGCTGATTATCGACTTCACAATCGCCTGCTTGGGCCCGCTCAGGTGGATATCGCTGACGATCTCTCTGTCGATTTTGAGTTTATCCGGCTGGAACCGCGTGAGCAGCGAAAGACCAGCATAGCCGGAACCAAAATCATCTATCGCCAGCCCAACCCCTTCCGCCCGCAGCTGTTTAATCGCGCTGTTAAACTGGTTGAAGCCTGAAATCATCTCGTTCTCAGTGACTTCAATGATCACCTGCTCCGGCTGTAGATTGTGCTTTTTGATCTGCGTTACCAGGAACTCTACCGCGCCCGGCACGTTAACCAGCGACATTGGCAGCAGGTTCACCGCCAGTTTGTGGCTGCCGATGCCGAGCTTTTGCGCCAGCGCAAAGGTCCAGGCTTTGGTTTGCAGGTCGACTTCGTAAATCAGTTCACGATCGAGACTACGGAAGAAATGCTCCGGGCTGCCGCCGTCGTTTCCGCGTATAAGCGCTTCGAGAGAACTGATCTTGCCTTCGGACGGCTCGACAATGGGTTGCAGCGCAAACTGGCAGGGCTGTCCCGCCAGCAGACCTAACCCTTTACCAAACGGCGCGCGCTCTCGCGAAAGCGTCCATTTATCGGGCTCATAGTCCGAAGCGGGTGGGATAGCGGTTTTACCGGTGATAAAGGTCTGAATGAATTTGAAGACCCGATCCTCAGAAGTCAGATAGCTTTCCAGCTTGCTGTAATGCAGAACCGACGCCAGAACCGCTTTCGGGGTCTGAACGTCCAGGTCAAACAGCAGCATTCCCACGTCTTCGAAACGTCTGCGCGGGCCGTAATCGCGCATCAGTTCCACTACGCCGGTATGCCGGTCATCCGCACGGATGGAGTTAAAAAGCGCGACGACGCGCTGTTCCGTGCCTTCGAGAATTTGCAGAACGTCACGTCCACGGGAGAGAAGAATGCCTGAGATGCCCTGCTCCGTGTTACGGATCCTGGCCTGTTCAACCAGCGCGCTTAACGCTGCAGAGGTGCAGGTTAAGCTCAGCTGGCTTCGATAAATGAGAGTTGTCAGCACAGAAACGGGGTCCGGTATGGGGTATACGCCTGAACGGTACTGTTTAACACAGTTCCCCGGTGTGACCTAATCTATTCCACGTTGGGCTTAATTATCACCGATACGGCTGTCGATCCGCGTCTGCATATAGTCGTAGAACGGATTCGACGTCACGCGCATCAGCGCATCTTTGCCGACGCTCAGAACCGATGTTTCTCCCCACAGGGCTATCGTCCCGAGGCTGATACCGTAGCGGTTTTTCACCGCAGGATGGCGGCCATAAAGATCGTCATCCTGCGGGAACGGAATGGCAACATGTGACAGGGAATAAACCTCCTGCGGATACGCGACCGACAGCGGCATCACCGTTTCCCGGGTGCTGCCCGCTGGCGTTTTCTTTGCCACCATATCAAACCTGTCGGGGCTGGCATTGGTCACAATTGTGACACTGTAACGTCTTTTTGCCTCCGGCAGCAGGTCAGCCACCGCCGTCCAGGATGATGGCCTGAACAGTGGACGGAAACTCCCGGCCTGGTTGATATCAAAAACCACCAGTTCGCTGCCGTTTGCCGGAAGCTGGTCAAACAGCCCGCTGACCACGGCGCGGGTACTGACCGTTGAATCCATGACCGACTGGAAAGCAAGTATCGGCGGAAGCTGCGCCAGTTTGTGATCATGAACACCGCGATTTATCTGCTCATGCAGCGCCTGGGTAAGCAGCCAGGACTGACGTGCCGCATTCACCGGGAACGAATTGTATTTATAAGGATTATATTCTGGCGAAATGTTGAGCCACGCGGCTTTGGCAAACGCCGGTAACATAGCCGGTAGCCCCGCGAATCCGGCAAAGCGCGCAAACGCCGTGACGCCAATCATCGGTGAGAGCAAAACGATCTGCTCAGGTTGACGCAGTGCAGGCGCATCAAGGGCGTCGAGGGCATATTTCATCGCCAGCGCCCCGCCGTTGGAGTAGCCCACCAGATGCAGGGGGAGATCGTTCCCCGTCAGGCGTGTCGCTTCACGAACCGCGAGGCGCGTTGCCGCCAGCCACGCCTCCCAGTCAACGTCTGTCAGCGCGCCCGGTGCCGTGCCGTGTCCGGGCAAACGAGGCACTACGGCCACAAAGCCGTGCTGTTGATAATTCTCTGCCAGATGCCTGACGCTGTAGGGCGAATCCGTCAGACCGTGCAGCAATACCACCCCCCCGCGCGGCTTTCCGGCAGGCATCAGCACGAACGACCGGTTTGCATCCGGGGAAAAGTGTCCTGGCCACACCAGGCTCTGGCGGTAATAACGGTTCAGCGGCGTGCGCTCTGCGGGGGTGACTTTCGCCGTCACCTCAGCGTCGAGAGCGGTGAAGATGGCGTTTTCCCGCGCGACATACGCTGCGAAGGTCGCGTTATCCATCTCCTGCACAGACATTTCATCAGCCCGCCAGGTGTGCCAGTGATGCAGGGCTGGCCCCTGCTGCGAAAGATAAACCCGCACCGAAAGCAGAACGAGCACAATGATCCCGATGACCATCACTATTTTTTTTGCGAGAGCCATCAGGCGCACGCTGACCCGCCAGGGCAAATTCGCCATGTAAGGCTCCCTCTTTTTTCCCAGAGCTTTCATCTTACCAAAAAATGTGAAGAGGCTGACGTATTCACCAAATAGATACCCTTCAGCCTGCACACTGCACCAAAAGTGAACTACGCTGCACAAATGTTGATCACCTGTTAAACAAATATTGCATTAACTTTGCTGCACAGCGCGTTTTCGCCGCAATGTGAACATGGCACGCGTCCTGCATTGTTAATCCGGTAACAGAAACCCGGCCTTTGACAGCCAGTTAACAGCGAGGCGGTATGACGACCAAACCTGAGGTGTTGAGCCGTATCGAAGCGACCTTTAGCCAGCTCACCCCAAGCGAAAAGCGGGTGGCAAGCTGGATGCTGGCGCACGTCGGGCAGATCCCCTTTGAAACGGCAGAGAGCGTGGCGCTGGCCACGGCCACCAGCGGGATCACCGTCGGACGCTTTCTGCGCAAGCTGGGCTACCGCAACCTGGACGACGCCAAAAAAAGCCTGCGCGATCCCCACCAGCCCTGGGGCATTAACGAGCGTCTCGACTCCTGGAAGCAGCAACAGCCGCTGTCGGATCGCCTTCAGAACTCCCTGTCGCTGGAGGTGGACGCCATTGCCCATGTCTACCAGCTGGCGCAAAGCGAAACGTTCAGGCAGGTGGTCCAGCAACTTACCCATGCCGACGCCGTTTTCGTGCTGGGGATCCAGTCCACGCGCGGGATCGCCAATGCGTTCTTCAGCCATCTGGAGTATCTGCGCCCGCGGGTGAGCTATTCAGAAGGGCTCTCCGGTAGCTGGGTGGAGTCGCTTAACTCCGGCTTTGCGAACCCGTATATCGTGCTGACGGATACCCGCGCCTACTCCGCCATTGCCCGCCAGTACTGCCGCGTGGCGAGCGAAAAAGGCCTGGCGATGGCGCTGATCACCGATATCTGGTGCCCGTGGGCGCGGGATTACCCGATTGATTTACTCCAGGTGAAGACCGATACCGGCCATTTCTGGGATTCGCTGGCGCCGGTGAGCTGTCTGTTCAACCTGCTGCTGTCGGGCGTTGTGGAGGCGCTGGGGGATGCGCTGCCGGAACGTCTGGCAATCAACCGACAACTACAACAAGAGTTTGGTCAATTTGAACGCTAAAGGAGCGGAGCTATGCCTGAAGAGAGTCAACTGATTGATGTGGCGAAAACCTTTCCCACGCTGCATATCGATCTGAAATACGCGACCGCCGATAACATCACTGGCCGCCCGATCTACCAGCACGCCGCGTGCCTGTTGCATACGGATGCCGCCACCGCGCTGGCGAAAGCGATCGGCATCGCCGCGCTGGCCGGTCTGAAGCTGGTGGTTTACGACGCCTACCGCCCCCAGCAGGCGCAGTCGCAACTCTGGGATGCCTGCCCCAATCCGGAATACGTGGTGGATGTCGCAATTGGCTCTAACCACAGCCGGGGCACCGCCATTGACGTCACGCTGATGGATGAACACGACAACGTGCTGGATATGGGCGCCGGTTTTGACGAAATGCACGACCGTTCTCATGCCTGGCACCCTTCCGTTCCGCCTGAGGCGCAGCGAAATCGTCTGCTCCTGAACGCCGTTATGTACGGCGGCGGTTTTGTGGGCATCAGCAGCGAATGGTGGCATTTTGAGCTGCCGAATGCCGCCAGCTACCCGCTGTTAGATGACCAGTTCGCCTGTTATCCGACCACACACTCACTGTAATTCTGGAGCCCCGCCATGAAAACAACGCTGCTTACAACCCTGATTGCCGCTACGCTCGCCCTGAGCGCCCCTCTCGCGCTGGCGGCGGTGCCAAAAGATATGCTGGTGATTGGGAAAGCTGCCGATCCGCAAACGCTGGATCCGGCGGTCACTATCGATAACAACGACTGGACGGTGACCTACCCCTCGTACCAGCGTCTGGTGAAATACAAGCCTGGCACCACGGAGGTGGAAGGCGATCTGTCGACGGGCTGGAAGGCGTCTGACGACCAGAAAGAGTGGACGTTCACCCTGGCAGATAATGCAAAATTCTCCGACGGCACGCCGGTGACCGCCGAAGCGGTCAAGCTGTCGTTTGAACGTCTGCTGAAAATTAACCAGGGACCTTCCGAAGCGTTCCCGAAAGATTTGAAAGTGGACGCGGTGGATGAGCATACGGTGAAATTCACCCTCAGCCAGCCGTTCGCCCCGTTCCTCTACACGCTGGCCAATGACGGCGCGTCGATCGTCAACCCGGCGGTGCTGAAAGCCAATACCGCCGACGACGCACGCGGTTTCCTGGCGCAAAACACCGCGGGTTCCGGACCGTTTATGCTGAAAAGCTGGCGGAAAGGTCAGCAGCTGGTGATGGTGCCCAACCCACACTGGTCGGGTGAAAAGCCGCATTTCAAGCGCGTCTCGGTCAAGATTATCGGTGAAAGCGCCTCGCGTCGCCTGCAACTTTCCCGTGGCGATCTGGATATCGCCGACGCCCTGCCGGTGGATCAGCTTGCCGCTCTGAAGCAGGAAGGCAAAGTGGCCGTGGCGGAATACCCGTCCCTGCGGGTGACCTACCTCTATCTAAACAACAGTAAGCCTCCGATGGATCAGGTGGATTTGCGCCGCGCGGTCTCCTGGGCGACCGATTATCAGGGGATGGTGAAAGGCATTCTCAGCAGGAACGGCAAGCAGATGCGCGGCCCGATCCCGGAGGGCATGTGGGGCTTTGATGCGAACGCCATGCAGTACAGCTTTGACGAGGCCAAAGCCAAAGCGGCGCTGGAGAAAGTCAACGATAAACCGGCCAGCCTGACGTTCCTCTACTCCGATAACGACCCGAACTGGGAGCCTATCGCCCTCTCCACGCAGGCGAGCCTGGGCAAGCTGGGGATTAACGTCAAGCTCGAGAAACTGGCGAACGCCACCATGCGCGACCGCGTCGGCAAAGGTGATTATGACATTGCGATTGGTAACTGGAGCCCGGACTTCGCTGACCCGTACATGTTCATGAATTACTGGTTCGAATCGGACAAAAAAGGGCTGCCGGGTAACCGCTCATTCTATGAGAACAAAGAGGTCGATGCGCTGTTGCAGGCGGCACTGAAAACCACCGATCAGGCGGAGCGCACCAAAGATTACCAGCAGGCGCAGAAAGTGGTGATTGACGAGGCGGCTTACGTTTATCTGTTCCAGAAGAACTATCAGCTGGCGATGAACAAAGAGGTCAAAGGCTTCACCTTTAATCCGATGCTTGAGCAGGTCTTTAACATCGCCACCATGAGTAAGTAACGGCCCACGCCGGGGGGAAGTGTATGACGTTCTGGAGCATTGTGCGCCAGCGCTGCTGGGGGTTAATCCTGGTGGTGGCCGGTGTCTGTATTATTACTTATATTATTTCACACCTGATCCCCGGCGATCCGGCCCGCCTGCTGGCCGGTGACCGCGCCAGCGATGAAATCGTGCAGGGCATCCGCCAGCAGCTGGGGCTGGATCAACCGCTCTATATTCAGTTTGGCCGCTATGTAGAGGCGCTGGCGCATGGCGATCTGGGCACATCCATTCGCACCGGTCGCCCCGTTGCGGAAGATTTGAAAGCCTTTTTCCCCGCCACGCTGGAACTGGCCTTCTGCTCTTTGCTGCTGGCCCTGGTGATTGGCGTGCCGCTGGGCATTTTATCGGCGGTGTACCGTAACCGCTGGCTGGATCACCTGGTGCGACTGATGGCGATGACGGGCATCTCGACGCCTGCCTTCTGGCTGGGACTGGGTGTTATCGTTCTGTTCTACGGGCAACTGCAAATTCTGCCCGGCGGCGGCAGGCTGGACGACTGGCTCGATCCGCCCGCCCACGTTACCGGTTTTTATCTGCTGGACGCTCTGCTGGAAGGCAACGGCGAGGTGTTTTTCAACGCCCTACAGCACCTGATTCTACCCTCCCTGACCCTGGCCTTTGTGCATCTGGGTATTGTGGCGCGTCAGGTACGTTCCGCGATGCTGGAGCAACTGAGCGAGGATTATATTCGTACCGCCCGCGCGAGCGGGTTGCCGGGGTGGTACATCGTGCTGCGCTACGCCTTACCCAACGCCATGATCCCCTCCATTACCGTGCTCGGGCTGGCGCTGGGCGATCTGCTGTACGGCGCAGTCCTTACCGAAACCGTGTTTGCCTGGCCGGGAATGGGAGCCTGGGTGGTGACCTCCATTCAGGCGCTGGACTTCCCTGCCGTCATGGGCTTCGCGGTCGTGGTATCGCTGGCCTATGTCTTCGTCAATCTGGTGGTGGATCTGCTGTATCTGTGGATCGACCCGCGAATCGGGCGCGGAGGTGCCGAATGATGTTAACTCAGGAAACGCCCGTCCCTGTCAGCACCGCTAAACAGCGCATTAACTGGGCAAAGCTATTCTGGATGTTACGCAAAAGCCCGCTCACGCTGATCGGCGGGGTGATTATGATCGTGATGCTGCTGATGATGATGGTCTCGCCGTGGATAGTCCCGCACGATCCGAATGCGCTGGATCTGACCGCGCGATTGCAGGCGCCTTCAGCCCAGCACTGGTTTGGCACCGATGAGGTGGGCCGGGATCTGTTCAGCCGCGTGCTGGTGGGCAGCCAGCAGTCCATCACGGCGGGGCTGGCGGTGGTGGTGATTGCGGGCGGCATCGGTTCTCTGCTCGGCTGTTTGTCCGGCGTACTCGGCGGACGCGGCGACGCCATCATTATGCGTATCATGGACATTATGCTCTCCATCCCCTCGCTGGTGTTGACGATGGCGCTGGCCGCCGCGCTCGGCCCAAGCCTGTTTAACGCGATGCTGGCGATTGCGATTGTACGCATTCCGTTTTACGTGCGGCTGGCACGCGGGCAAACGCTGTTGGTGCGCCAGTTCACCTACGTGCAGGCCGCCCGCACCTTTGGCGCATCGCGCTGGCACCTGATCAGCTGGCATATTCTGCGTAACGCCCTTCCGCCGCTGATCGTACAGGCGTCGCTGGATATCGGCAGCGCCATCCTGATGGCCGCCACGCTGGGCTTTATTGGATTAGGCGCGCAGCAGCCGACCGCCGAATGGGGCGCGATGGTGGCCGTGGGGCGTAACTACGTGCTTGACCAGTGGTGGTACTGCGCGTTTCCGGGGGCGGCAATTCTGATCACGGCGGTTGGGTTTAATCTGTTTGGCGATGGTCTTCGCGACCTGCTGGATCCCAAATCAGGAGGGAAGCAGTCATGAGTGATTCCGTATTATCGATTGAAGATTTGCATCTGAGCTTCCCCATTTTTCGCGGTGACGTCCACGCGCTCAACCACGTCTCGCTGGAGATTGGCCGGGGTGAAATTGTCGGCGTGGTGGGCGAATCCGGCTCGGGAAAATCGGTCACCGCGATGCTGGCGATGCGCCTGCTGCCGGAAGGCAGTTACCATGTTCACCATGGCCGGGTCACCTTGCTCGGGGAAGATGTCCTGAACGCGTCGGAAAAACAGCTTCGTCAGTGGCGCGGCGCCAGGGTGGCGATGATTTTTCAGGAGCCGATGACGGCGCTTAACCCTACGCGCCGGATTGGCAGGCAAATGGTGGAGGTGATCCGCCAGCATCAGTCGCTTTCCCGCCGCAACGCGCAGCAGAAGGCGATCGCCCTGCTGGGCGAGATGCAAATCCCGGATGCGGCACAGGTGATGGAACGCTATCCGTTTGAGCTTTCCGGCGGCATGCGCCAGCGGGTGATGATCGCCCTTGCCTTCTCCTGCGAGCCGGAGCTGATCATTGCCGATGAGCCGACCACCGCGCTGGACGTGACCGTTCAGCGTCAGGTGCTGCGGCTACTGAAACACAAAGCGCGCGCCAGCGGGACGTCGGTGCTGTTTATCAGTCACGATATGGCGGTGGTGTCGCAGCTTTGTGACCGGATGTACGTTATGTACGCGGGCAGCGTGATCGAAAGCGGCAGCACGCAGACTTTGATCCACCATCCTGTACACCCCTATTCGATTGGCCTGCTGCGGTGTGCCCCGGAAAATGGTGAACCGCGCGAGATCCTCCCGGCCATTCCCGGCACGGTGCCTAACCTCAGCCACCTCCCGAGCGGATGTGCCTTTCGCGAACGCTGTTTTGCTGCCGGGGCGAAATGCAGCGAAACGCCGCGCTTAATTTCCACGGGCGCAGAAGGCCAACAGGCTGCCTGCTGGTACCCACAACAGGAGAGACGCCATGTCTGAGGTACTGCTGGAACTGGATAGCGTGCATGTGAATTTTCCTGCGCGCAAAAACTGGCTGGGGCGCGTGACGGAGCAGGTACACGCCCTCAACGGCATGGATCTCCGGATCCATCGCGGCGAAACGCTGGGCGTTGTGGGGGAATCCGGCTGTGGAAAGAGCACGCTGGCGCAACTGCTGATGGGCATGCTCAAACCGAGTACAGGTGCCTGTCAGCGCGCAAATGCGGCAGGCGGTATGCAGATGGTATTTCAGGACCCGCTCTCGTCCCTCGATCCGCGTTTACCCGTCTGGCGCATCATTACCGAGCCGGTGTGGATACAGCAACGCCGCAGCGAACGGGAGCGTCGTCAGCTGGCTCAGACGCTGGCGCAGCAGGTGGGCATTCGAGCAGAATATCTTGACCGCCTGCCGCATGCGTTTTCGGGCGGACAGCGCCAGCGCATCGCTATTGCCCGGGCGCTCTCTTCAGATCCGGACATCATCGTGCTGGATGAACCCACCAGCGCGCTGGATATTTCTGTCCAGGCGCAGATCCTCAATTTGCTGGTTGCCCTGCAACAGCAGCGAAATCTGACCTACGTACTGATCTCGCACAACGTCTCGGTGGTCCGGCACATGAGCGACCGGGTGGCAGTGATGTATCTGGGGCAGATCGTGGAGCTGGGTCCGGCGGACCAGGTGCTGAGTCAGCCGCGGCATCCGTATACGCAGCTGCTGCTTGACTCCGTTCCCCGTACCGGAGAACCGCTGGACGAAGATCTGGCATTACGCAAAACCGATCTTCCCGGTAATCGCCACCTGCCCGATGGCTGCTACTTCCGCGACCGCTGCCCGCTGGCGATGCAGGGATGTGAACGGCCGCAGCCGCTTCAGCCCACAGCCGAAGGCCGAAACGTACGCTGCTGGCGTAACCGCTAGATTTGCGCCATCCCGCCATCGACAAACAGCTCCGTGGCGTTAATAAAGCTGGCGGCATCGGACGCCAGAAACGCCACGGCTTTCCCGACTTCGCCCGGCGCGCCCAGGCGACCCAGCGGTACCTGGGCCGCCAGCGCATCGTATAATCCCTGACGCTGTTCTTCGGGAACCAGATCGCCAAGACCGGGCGTTTTCACGGGGCCAGGGCTGACGACGTTGACGCGTATCCCGCGGCCCTGTAAGTCCAGCGCCCAGGAGCGGGCAAAGTTACGCACGGCGGCTTTACTGGCGCTGTAGACGCTAAAATTCGCCGTCCCCTTAATCGAAACTGTCGACCCGGTGAGGATAATGGATGAACCAGATGAGAGCAGCGGCAGCGCTTTCTGGACGGTGAACAGCACGCCGCGCACGTTGGTGGCAAAAATCCGGTCAAACTGCTCTTCGGTGATAGCGCCCAGCGGCAGCATGTCGCCGCCCCCGGCGTTGGCGAACAGAATATCGAGTCGTCCTTCTTCTTTAGCAATCTGCGCGTAAACCGCATCCAGATCGGCCATTCTGGAGACGTCCGCGCGGATAGCTACCGCCGCGGCGCCAATGTCTGCCCGGGCAGCATCCAGTTCGGCCTGACGACGTCCGGTGATATAGACCTTCGCTCCCTGCGCCGCCAGCTCCTGTGCCGTTGCGAGACCAATACCGGTGCTGCCACCGGTCACCAGAGCGATTTTTCCTGCAAGCGTTGTATTCATACTCATAACCTTTTGTTGTGATGTAAAAGAGGAGCGTTTGCCCGCGTCAGGCAGACTTTAGACCTTGCGGGATTAGCGATAAACGGGCAAAAATGAAAATGAATTTTCACAGCAGGAAATAATCAGAGGAGATCTGTGTGGATCAGCTAATGGCAATGCGCGCCTTTACGCGGGTGGTTGAATCCGGAAGCTTTACCCGAGCGGCAGACTCCCTGAACATGCCGATAGCCACGCTGAGCAAGCTGGTAAAATCACTTGAAGCGCACCTGGAAACACGGCTGCTGCATCGCACGACGCGCCGGGTGGTCACGACGGCAGAAGGCATGGAATACTACGAGAAAGCGCTACGGGTATTAATTGATATAGAGGACATTGATACCGCCTTTCGCGCATCGTGCTGCACGCCCAAAGGCCATTTGCGTATTGACGTGGGGGGCTCAACCGCCCGGGACGTGCTGATCCCCCTGCTGCCGGATTTTTTTCAGCGCTACCCGGATCTGCGCATTAACCTGGGGGTAGCCGATCGTCCGGTAGATTTAATCAGCGGAAACGTGGACTGCGTGATCCGCGGCGGCCCGCTGGATGACTCTTCGCTTATCGCGCGGCATATCGGTGATGCCGGGATGATCGCCTGCGCGGCGCCGGGCTATCTTAAAGCTCACGGCATCCCTGCCTATCCGCAGGAGCTGCGCAACGGCCATAAGCTGATTAGCTACCTTTCCCCGGTTACCGGACGCGCATTTCCGTTCCGCTTCCTTGACCGGGGTGAGCCCCTGGAGATCAGCGTTCCGCACCACCTTGGGGTCAATGAAAGCAACGCACATCTGGCCGCGGCGCTGGCGGGTTTAGGGATTATTCAGACGTTTGGCTATGCTGCGAGAGCGCATCTGGAAACGGGCGCGCTGGTAGAGATCCTGAGCGACTGGCGTCCTAAGGCGTATCCTTTTCACGTGGTCTATCCCCAGAGTCGGCATTTAACGCATCGCCTGAGAGTGTTTATTGCGTGGCTTGCCGAGGTTTTCCCTGCGGCAGTGAAAGGTTAGCCGGGCATTTGCCCGGCCTGATATCAGTTCAGTTTGTAATCCAGCGTGATTTCGGCTTTCAGCAGCTGCGATACCGGACAACCCGCCTTCGCTTTCTGAATAATGCCGTCGAACTGCTGCGGATCGATACCCGGTACCGTCACCTTGCTTTGTAGCGCCACTTTGCTGATGGCAAAACCGCTGTCGGTTTTATCCAGCGAGACATCCGCCGTGGTATCGATGGAATCGGCGTTATAACCCGCTTCGCCCAGCATTAGCGACAGGGCCATAGAGAAACAGGCCGCGTGCGCTGCGCCAATCAGCTCTTCCGGGTTAGTCCCTTTTTCGCCCTCGAAGCGGGTGTTAAAGCCGTAAGGTTGCTGGTTAAGGACGCCACTCTCTGTTGAGACCGTCCCTTTGCCGCGTTTGATGTCGCCAGACCAGTGTGCTGAACCGTGCTTATGAATCGTCATTCTTGCTCTCCTTTTGGCTTACAAAGGGATAAGTATAGGACGCATAATCCATTTTGCAGGGAAGACAGACTAGTCCGAGCGCGTGGCAAGGTGGTTTGCAAGTGCATCCAGGAACACACGCTGCGCCGCAGGCTGATAGTCTCGCGACTGATAAATACCAAAAATACCGATCGGTTTTGGCGTAAAGGCGCCGAGCACCGGCACCAGGCTGCCCTGCCGTAGCGCCGCGTCGGCCTCGCGCTCGGGCAGCATGGCAATACCACAGTGGTTTATCGCCGCCTCCATCAGCAATGACGAGATACTGGCGCTGAGATTGCCGCTGACCGCCGTCGTGACCGACTCCCCTTCTGGCGTCAAAAAACGCCACGACTGACCGGCAAAAAAGCTGTAATGCAGGCAGTTGTGCCGGGATAAATCCTCCAGCTGCTCTGGAACGCCCCGACTGGCAAGGTAGTGCGGCGAGGCGCAAAGTACGGACCGACACTCTCCCAGTCGGCGGGCGATCATGCCCGGTTCAGGGTTATCGGTGATGCGGATCGCCACGTCAATTCGCTCGCCCACCAGACTTACCGGATGATTGTTAACATCCAGCTCAATGCGCAGCTGAGGGTAACGCTGCAACAGATCGGGCAGCACCGGAACGATAATATGCATCGCCGTAAAGTGCGCGCAGGCGACACGAAGCGTGCCTGAGGGTAAATCCTTCACTGACTGATCTTCAATTTCCTGAGAAATTTGCGAGAGCGTGCGGGTCTTTTGCAGGACCTTCTCCCCCGCCGCCGTCAGCGTCAGCTTGCGGGTGGAGCGGTTCACCAGCCGCGCCCCGGCCCACTTCTCCATTTGCTCCAGATAACGGCTCACCATCGGACGGGAGATCCCCAGCGCCCGCGCCGCCGCGCTTAAACTCCCCAGCTCACAGATGCGGTTGTACACCTGGGCGGCAATAACGCGATCCATTTTGACCTCCATTTGCTCGATTTATGAAACTAAGCATGTCCTGTTTCAGGAATTCTGGCAAATGAAGAGATCCGTACAATAGAGACTTTCCTGAAGAACAGAGACATGACCATGACTATCGCCCACCTTGCTTTGCTGACAACCCTTTTCACTCCGGCCGTCTTTGCCGCGCCGTTGACCGTTGATACGTACAACCCGCAGGAAAAAGGCATTTTTGCCGTTTCTTCCACGCTGGTGTCTGGCCCGAAAGAGGCGGTACTGTTTGACGCCCAGTTCAGCGTGAAAGATGGCGAAGCGCTGGTGGAAAAAATTCGCCACAGCGGTAAAACGCTGAACAAAATCGTGATCACCTCCGGCGATCCGGATTTCTATTTCGGCCTGCAACCGCTGGTGAAAGCCTTCCCTAATGCCAAAGTTGTCGCCACGCAACAGGTGGTGGACCATATCAGGGCCACAAAAGACGCGAAGCTCGCCTTCTGGGGGCCACAGATGAAAGACGGCGCGCCGTCACAGCTCTACGTGCCGCAAGTGCTTGCCTCAACCACCTTTATGATTGATGGTGAAAGAGTGAATATTGAAGAGCCTGAGAGCTATGCGGCGTACGTCTGGATCCCATCCGCAAAAACCATCCTCGGCGGCACGGGCGTCTCGTGGGGTATTCACGTCTGGACGGCGGATACCCAAACGCCGGAAAGCCGCAAACAGTGGCAGCAGACGCTGGATAGCATGGCAGCCCTTAAGCCCGAACACGTTATTCCGGGCCACTACCTTGGGACACCGCCAGCGGGTACCGGCGCTATGGACTTTACCCGTCGCTATCTACATCAGTTTGAACAGGCCCTCATGACACATAAAGCGTCAACCGGCGTCATTAGCACGATGAAAAAACAGTGGCCGAATCTGGCGGAAGCCAGTTCGCTGGAATTGAGTGCCAAAGTGAATACCGGCGAAATGAAGTGGTAATATCCTGATTATCTCCTGCTATATTTAAATTTTTTATAGCAGGAGTTTACTATGCCATCGTCAGTAAGGGGCATCGACCATATCGGTATTACGGTGCCCGACATTGAAAAAGCCACCCTATTTTTTGAACGCGCTTTCGGCGCACAGGTTTTATATCATTCTGTCGATGCGGAAACCGATAATATTGATCAGGCCGCCCAGCAGCACACCTTAAAATTATTTCCCGGCACAAAAATTCACGCCATTCGCATGCTTGTTATGCCCCATGGACCCGGCATTGAACTTTTCGAAATGCATGGCCCTGAACAGGGAATGCCCGCCCGCGCCAGCGACTTTGGCCTCCAGCATTTTGCTGTTTATGTTGATGATTTTGATAAGGCGATAGCCGCTTTCACCGCTGCCGGCGGGGAGATGTTTACCGCGCCAAAGCCGCTCACGTTTCCGGATGAGCAAGGTGAAGGGAATGCTTTCTGCTATGGACAGACCACCTGGGGCAGCATTGTGGAATTGATCTCCTGGCCGACGCCCATGCCTTATGAAAAAACGACAAATTTACGCCGCTGGAAACCCTGAATTTTATTTGTGTGCCAGGAGAGATGATATTTTTATTTCCAGGACGAATCTGAACCACAACGACGAAAATATTTGCCAATCTGAATGTGAATTACGATTTTGCACGCCGTAACATTAAACAGACAACGACACGGAGGCAGCATGTTTACTTATTACCCGGCACATACCACAGCAGCACAACCCGAACTCGTTAACGCGATTGCGCAGGGTCTTCAGGCAGAGCACGGTGTTGTTACCGAAGATGACATTTTGATGGAACTGACCAAGTGGGTGGAAGCCACAGACAATGACATCCTCAGTGACATCTACCAGCAAACCATCAACTATGTGGTCAGCGGGCAAAATGCACCTTTGTAAAAACCTGCTAAGCTGGATCAGCAACCTAAGGGGTTACATTTCGTTTGCGTGAGCAAACTTGTCCTTAAAACTATCAACGGGATTGAGGAGTTAAAATGAAATCGAACCGTCAGGCACGCCACATTCTGGGACTGAACTACAAGCTCTCTAACAAGCGTAAAGTGGTTATTGAGGAGGGTAGCGAAACGCAGGTTACCCACGCTACCGGCAGAAAACGCCCTTCCGGCAAGTAAGTTCCGGCACGATATTCACAACACCATCGGTAATCCCGATGGTGTTTTTGTTTATGTGTTGCGGTAATTAATATTCAGCTCCTTTATAATACCAACCGACCGCACCCCGTAGCACAGGCCAGAAAGATGACAAACAGCAGTGTCAGGGACGGATCTTCTTAAAAAGAGTGAGTGACATGGACAACAAACTGAAAAAACATCGTTCCCTTTATATTCCTTACGCCGGTCCGGTTTTACTGGAGTTTCCCCTTCTGAACAAAGGCAGCGCCTTTAGCATGGAAGAGCGCAGCAGCTTTAACCTGCTGGGCCTGCTGCCTGAAGTGGTTGAAACCATTGAAGAACAGGCGGAACGCGCCTGGATCCAGTATCAGGGTTTTAAAACCGAAATCGATAAGCACATCTACCTGCGTAATATCCAGGACACCAACGAAACCCTCTTCTACCGCCTGGTGCAGAACCATCTCGAAGAGATGATGCCCGTCATTTACACCCCAACCGTCGGCGCGGCATGTGAACGCTTCTCGGAGATCTACCGTCGTTCCCGCGGCGTGTTCATCTCTTATCAGAACCGTCACAACATGGATGACATTCTGCAAAACGTGCCGAACCACAACATCAAGGTGATCGTGGTAACCGATGGCGAACGTATTCTGGGCCTTGGCGACCAGGGCATTGGCGGGATGGGTATTCCCATCGGTAAGCTCTCGCTGTACACCGCCTGCGGCGGGATCAGCCCGGCCTACACCCTGCCGGTGGTCCTGGACGTGGGGACCAACAACCAGCAACTGCTGAACGATCCGCTGTACATGGGGTGGCGTCACCCGCGCATTACCGACGACGAGTACTATCAGTTTGTGGATGATTTCATCCAGGCCGTGAAGCACCGCTGGCCGGACGTGCTGTTGCAGTTCGAAGACTTCGCACAGAAAAACGCCATGCCGCTGCTGAACCGCTACCGCGATGAGATCTGCTCGTTCAACGATGACATTCAGGGCACTGCGGCAGTGACCGTCGGTACGCTGATTGCTGCGAGCCGTGCGGCAGGCAGCCAGCTTAGCTATCAGAAAATTGTCTTCCTGGGTGCAGGCTCCGCGGGCTGCGGCATCGCCGAGCAAATTATTGCCCAGACCCAGCGCGAAGGCTTAAGCGAAGAGCTCGCCCGCTCCCGCGTCTTTATGGTGGACCGTTTTGGCCTGCTGACCGACGGTATGCCAAACCTGCTCCCGTTCCAGACCAAACTGGTGCAGAAGCGCGAGAACCTGAAAAACTGGGATACGGATAACGAAGTGCTCTCGCTTCTTGACGTGGTGCGCAACGTGAAGCCGGATATTCTGATCGGCGTATCCGGGCAGACCGGCCTCTTCACGGAGGAGATTATTCGCGAGATGCATAAGCACTGCGAACGACCTATCGTGATGCCGCTATCGAACCCGACCTCACGCGTGGAGGCGACGCCGCAGGATATCATCGCCTGGACCGAAGGCAATGCGCTGGTCGCGACCGGCAGTCCGTTCGATCCGGTGGTGTGGAAGGACAAGCTCTACCCCATTGCGCAGTGCAATAACTCCTATATCTTCCCGGGTATTGGTTTGGGAGTGATCGCTTCCGGCGCGTCCCGCATCACCGACGAAATGCTGATGTCCGCGAGCGAAACGCTGGCAGGTCACTCACCACTGGTGAATAACGGTGAAGGCCTGGTACTGCCGGAGCTGAAAGACATTCATAAAGTGTCCCGCGCAATTGCCTTCGCGGTAGGCAAAATGGCGCAGCAGCAAGGCGTCGCGGTGAAAACCTCTGCCGATGCGTTGCAGCAAGCGATTGATGATAATTTCTGGATGCCGGAATACCGTAGCTATCGTCGTACTTCGATTTAAGCATCGCCCCTCACCCAGCCCTCTCCCCAAAGGGGAGAGGGTGAAAACCGCACCGGACAGTCCCCTCGCCCCTTTGGGGAGAGGGTTAGGGTGAGGGGAATATACGGCACTTCCCACTAGCCAAACCCATTTTCCCCCGCTACACTCCCTTCATCCATTAACCTACTGAATATATAAGGAGGCCAATTATGCTGTACTGTGAAATTTTCAATGTTTCACATACATTTGGTGATCGCACCAGCTCAAGCGTTATCGGTATCGTGCTGCGATAACTTCCGCTTGAGCGAAGACACTAACCCTTGAAATCCCTTCTCTCGGGCTTACTGAGTTATCGTCAGCGATGTTTGACGAGGCATAAACATGCCTGTAACTCCTGGGTAAGCAACAATGAGCACTCTACTCACTGCACATTCTTTACGTGTTGATACCGCGTTTGGCACGCTCTTCGACTCTCTCTCCTTTACGTTGAAAAAAGGCGACCGCATTGGCCTGCTGGGTGATAACGGCTGCGGAAAAAGTACGCTGCTGAAAATCCTCGACGGGACGCAGTCCCCTGCTGCCGGAACCGTTTCACTGGCTGGACATTGCCTGCTGGCGCGCGTGGAACAACATCTGCCGGAGACCCTTTATCCCCTGACCATGCTGGATGCGGTGCTGGCGCAGCTGCCGACCGGTGAGCGCGACAGTCTTCGCTGGAAGGCCGAGACACTGCTGGCCGGAATGGGCTTTACGACGCAGGAAACGGCGCTGCAATCCGCCACGCTGAGCGGCGGTCAGCATACGCGGTTGCTGCTGGCGCGGGCGTTGATAAGCGATCCGGATCTGCTGCTTCTGGACGAACCGAGCAACCACCTCGACCTGCCGACCCTGCTGTGGCTGGAGCAGTTTTTACAGAGCTGGTCCGGCAGCTTTGTGCTGGTTTCACACGACAGGCAACTGCTGGACGCGATAACCAACGGCAGCTGGATCCTGCGCGATAAAACACTGCACTACTTCGCCCTTCCCTGCACTGCCGCCCGTCAGGCGCTGGAGGCGAAAGACGAAAGCGATGCGCTGCGGCATAAGGCAGAGCAAAAAGAGATCGACCGCGTCACGGCCAGCGCCAAACGCCTCGCGACCTGGGGCAAGGTCTACGACAACGAAGATCTCTCCCGTAAGGCTAAGCAGATGGAAAAACAGGTCGAACGGCTTAAAGAAAACCAGACGGAACTGACGGCGGGAAGCCCGTGGACCTTAACCCTGCGCGGGGACGCGCTTCGGGCCGACCGCCTGCTGGAAATAACCGACCTCGGCGTCCCCCCGGCGCCGGGTCTGCCAGACCTGTTTACCCTCGTCAGCGCGCGGCTGAAGAGCGGCGATCGCGTGGCGATTGTGGGTCGTAACGGCTGCGGAAAATCGTCGCTGCTGAAGCTTATCTGGCGACATTTTCGCGACGAGATCTCGGACGAGCGGCTTAAGCGTCATCCGCGCGTTTCACCCGGCTACTACGACCAGACGCTGCATCAGTTGCCAGACGATACGGCGCTGCTTGATGCGCTGGAGCCTTTCGCGCCAGATCCGCAGACCCGTAAAATGGCGCTCATCAGTGCCGGCTTCCCGTGGGCGCGGCACGGGCAAAAAGTCAGTACGCTGAGCGGCGGGGAACGTTCGCGCCTGCTGTTCGTCGGCCTGACCCTTGCCCGTTATAGCCTGCTGATGCTGGATGAACCGACCAACCACCTGGATATGGAGGGCAAAGAGGCGCTGGCGGAAACGCTGCAACAGTTTGAAGGCGGAGTGCTGCTGGTGAGCCACGATCGTCAGTTAATTAGCCAGTGCTGTAACCGCTTCTGGCTGATTGAGGACGGCAGGCTGAGCGAATGGCACGATGCGGAGGCGGTCTTTGAGCGCCTGCGTGAGGACGCCGGTCCGGCTGTACCTGAGGCATCGAACGCCGCATTGAAGGCACCCTCTTCAGCGTCAGACGATCTGCTCGAACGCCTTGTCGCCCTGGAAACGTTGCTGGAAGAAGATTTGGCGCGTAAGCCCAAACATCAAAAACCGCAGTTGCAGGCGCAATGGCGAAAAGAGATTGAGGAGATAGAAGCCCAACTGTAAGCCTGTACCCGGCGGTCATTACGCCGGGTCTTTTTTACGTCAGTGTTTTTCCCTACTGATTATTAGAGGATCGCCGTATTCTTAATCTGAAACTGAGCTAAATGATGACATTATGTTGCGGTTGCCTTGCATTACAGCGTCAAAGTATTAATCCTTAATGGGTATTACACCTGCTATGCAGATACTCATCATGAAAGGAGAAACACATGAAGGCTGCTGTTGTCACTCAGGATCATCAGGTTAATGTTACAGAGAAAACCTTACGCGCGCTTAAACATGGTGAAGCGCTGCTGAAGATGGAGTGCTGTGGCGTGTGCCATACCGATCTCCATGTTAAGAATGGCGATTTTGGCGACAAAACCGGGGTGATCCTCGGCCACGAAGGGATTGGTATCGTCAAAGAGATTGGTCCTGGCGTCACGTCGCTAAAAGTAGGCGACCGTGCAAGCGTGGCGTGGTTCTTTGAAGGCTGTGGCCACTGTGAATATTGTAATACCGGCAACGAAACGCTGTGCCGTGACGTGAAAAACGCGGGTTACTCCGTTGACGGCGGCATGGCGGAAGAGTGCATCGTAACCGCGGATTACGCGGTTAAAGTCCCGGACGGGCTGGACTCCGCGGCGGCCAGCAGCATCACCTGCGCCGGGGTCACCACCTACAAAGCGGTAAAAGTCTCTGACATCAAACCCGGCCAGTGGATTGCGATCTATGGCCTGGGCGGTCTGGGCAACCTCGCGCTGCAATACGCCAAAAATGTCTTCAATGCGAAGGTTATCGCCATTGACGTGAATGACGAGCAGCTGAAGCTCGCTGCCAGCATGGGCGCAGACTTAACCGTGAACTCTCGCAGTGAAGATGCGGCAAAAGTGATTCAGGAGAAAACCGGCGGTGCGCATGCGGCGGTGGTGACGGCAGTAGCGAAAGCGGCCTTCAACTCTGCCGTTGACGCGGTTCGCGCCGGAGGCCGCGTGGTGGCTGTTGGCCTGCCGCCGGAAGCGATGAGCCTGGATATTCCACGTCTGGTCCTGGATGGGATTCAGGTGGTGGGCTCTCTGGTGGGTACCCGTCAGGATCTGCTCGAAGCCTTCCAGTTTGCGGCTGAAGGTAAGGTGGTTCCGAAAGTCACGATGCGCCCATTGGAAGATATCAACGCTATCTTTAAAGAGATGGAACAGGGCCAGATCCGTGGCCGTATGGTGATTGATTTACGTTCTTAACCGCGGCGGCCGGGTAGCGGCTTTGCCCTGCCCGGCTTTTCACGTGGACGAACGGCGATCGGAAATCCACTCCTGAACCTCGATCTGGAACGTGTCCGGCGCTTTTCGATACATTTTCCGCGCCAGATCCAGGATAGTATGGCGCCCTAACTCCTCTTCCATCCGCTGCTGCGCGCTGTCCATGACCGAGCGCACCCCACACGGGCCGTCACAGACCCAGGCAGGTGGCGTTTCATCAAACACCGCCAGGCGCTGACGCACTTCCCGACACTCAAACATATTCTTCTCGCCGTCGATGGCGTGCGCCACGTCCAGCACGCTGATCAGCTCTGCCGGACGCGCCAGCCGGAAGCCTCCCCCTTTACCCTCGGTGCTGATGACCAGCCCCGCGCGTGATAAACGGGTGAAGATTTTTCCAAGATAGTCGTAGGGCACGCCCTGCAAGGCCGCCATCTCCCGGACGCTCATCTCACGTTCATTGCCTTTTGCATCCACCATACACATCAGGCTATGAATGCCATATTCCACACCAGAACTGTAAAACGCCATGGCTCACTCCGGGTCATTGTTCGCTGCATTATAACGATTTTTAACTCAGAAAGAAGTTGTCGTAGTTAACTCCGACAAGTATAGTGGCAGTTATGTCAGACATACAGCCTGACGCACTAAAGGATCGAGTATGAAAAAGCAGATTTTAATTGTGGGTAGTGGGTTTTCCGGTATGTGGGCTGCGGTCAGCGCCGCGCGCCTTTCTGCTCTGGAGGGTAACAATAGCCTCAGCATTGCCGTGCTGGCCCCTGTTGCGGAATTGCGCGTTCGCCCACGCTTTTATGAAGAGAACGTGTCGATGATGGTCGCACCTCTGACCGAACTGTTTGCTGAGCTGGGCATTACCTTTATTGCGGGCGAAGCACAACGTATTGACACCTCGTCTAAAACCGTTTTGTATCGCGATTCAAACGGCGCGATTGCTGACGTCGCCTGGGAACGTCTGATCCTCGCAACCGGTAGCCAGACTAAACGTCCTCCTGTTGCCGGTCTGGCTGAATACGCCTTTGATATCGACCAACTCGACTCCGCCAGGTTATTCGAGCAACATCTTGATTCGCTGGTTTCGCGCCCCTCCACCCCGGAGCGTAATACCGTGGTCGTGTGTGGCGGCGGCTTTACCGGCATCGAGCTGGCAACGGAACTCCCTGCCCGGCTCCGCACTCGCTTCGGCGCCAATACAAAGACTAATATAATCGTAGTTGGAAGGGGTGCAACCATTGGCGGGCGTTACAGCGAGGCGCTGAGAAACACCATTGAAGAAGCAAGCAGCGCGCTGGGCGTTGAATGGCGTTTAAACAGTGAAGTTGAAGCCATCGATGCCAGCGGCGTAACGCTGAAAAACGGAGAACGCATTGCCAGCGCCACTGTAGTGTGGACGGCAGGGGTAGAAGCTAACCCCCTCAGCCTGCAAATTGACGGGGAACGCGACACTCAGGGACGCCTTATCGTCACCGACACATTGCAGGTTCCTGCGCATCCGGAGGTTTACGCGACGGGTGATATGGCGCATGCCAAAACGGACGATGTGGGCAACACGGCGCTGATGACCTGCCAGCACGCGATCCAGTTGGGGAAATTCGCCGGACACAACGCGGCGGCCAGCCTGTTAAATGTGGAGCCGTACCCTTACCGTCAGGTGAACTACGTTACCTGTCTGGATTTGGGTAGCTGGGGCGCGGTATACACCGAGGGCTGGGACCAGCGCATTAAATCCGTGCGCGAGGAAGGCAAAAAGATCAAAGTTGCCATCACCAACGAACTGATTTACCCGCCAGCAGCAGACAAAGCGGTTGCTTTTGCCGCCGCTGACCCGCTGGCGAAATTCGTGTAGTCCACTCCACCACCCGCGACCAGCGGGCAACATGTGGAATCAGGCCAGCGCTCCTGCGTTGGCCTGACGCTTTTTGGCACATAAATAACCATACATCAACAGAGAGGTCATCGCTGAGAAGGATAAGATCGCTGCCGGCAGCGTGACATAACTCCAGCTAAAGCCGAGCGTAATCATCATTCCACCGAAATACGCGCCAATTGCGCTGCCGAGGTTAAACGCCATTTGTCCGCCTGCGGCCCCCAGCATCTCGCCGCCTTTCGCATTTTGCAGCAGCAGTATTTGCAGCGGCGCAGAGAGCGCAAACAGCCCGGCGCAGCACACGAATCCCATTACCAGTGAAGCTGTTTTAAGCTCGCCAAAGGCGAACAACGCCAGCAGCGAAGCCACAATCACCAGGTCGGTGGTGGCAGCAATGCGCAGCGGGCTAAAGCGCGACGACAGCTTGCCGCTGAAGACATTTCCCAGCACCATGCCCAGCCCCATCAGCATCATGATCGCGGTCATCACGCCCTCGGAAAAGCCTGACACGTTGACCATAAACGGCTTCACGAAGCTAAACCAGGCAAACACCCCGGCATTGCCAAACATCGTAGCGGCAAAAATCAACCACGGTTCCGGTTTCTTCAGGAAATGGAATTGTTCTGTCAGCCGGGTGGTTGTCGTGTCGTGAATGTCTGGCACCCACAGCAGAACAGACAGGATCACCAGCGCGTCAAAGACCGCAATCAAAAAGAAGGTGTAACGCCAGTTAAATTCATGTCCCAGCCACGTCCCGAGTGGTACGCCAAGCAGGTTGGCAACGGTCATCCCGGCAATCATCCCGGCCACAGCGACCGTCACTTTACCCGGCGGTGCGATTTTTGACAGGATTATCGCCCCCACGCCGAAAATCGCGCCATGCGGAAAACCAGAGATTAAGCGCCCCGCCGCCAGCCCCACGTAGGAGTCAGAGAAGGTAAAGAGTGTGTTACCAACGACGCACATCGCCACCAGAAACAGCAGCGTTGTTTTCAGCGAAAATTTGCTGGAGAACAGCGCCACAATCGGCGCGCCGATCACCACGCCAAAAGCGTAAAACGAAATCATATTTCCGGCAGAGGGAATCGAAATGCCCGTATCATGGGCCAGTTCTGTCAGCACGCCCATGATGCCAAATTCAGCCATCCCCAGACCAAAGGTAGCCAGTGCTAACGAAAAAATTGTCTTTTTCATACCGCGACCACTGTTAAAAAATACGCAGCGTGCATTATTGATTAAACTTGTATGGTGAACCAGTTCAAATCAGCTTTCTGACACATTAATCCATTCATTCAGGCCGATTACACGCTTAGTACGGCCTCGATCCCGCGACCGGACCCATAGGGAGACCCGCCATGGTCAGTAAGAAGAAAACCCGTGTTGTTGATGATGTCGTTAAAAACGCGCCGCTCAAAACCAAAACGTACGAGCAAGAGCTGCGCCGCCTCCATGTTGAACTGGTTAAGCTCCAGCAATGGGTGGTCGCCAAAGGGTTAAAAGTCTGTATTGTTTTTGAAGGGCGAGACGGCGCCGGTAAAGGCGGCGTCATCAAAGCCATCACCGAACGCGTCAGCCCCCGGGTGTTTCGCGTTGTTGCGTTACCGGCCCCCACCGATAAAGAGAAAAGTCAGCTCTATTTTCAGCGTTACGTTCCTCATCTGCCCTCTGCCGGGGAAATCGTTATTTTTGACCGCAGCTGGTACAACCGCGCGGGGGTGGAAAAAGTAATGGGTTTCTGTACTGAAGAGCAGACCGAAAAATTTCTTGATGGAACGCCGGTAATGGAAAAAGCGATGGTCGATGCCGGGATCATATTGTTGAAATACTGGCTTGAAGTAACGCCAAAAGAGCAGGAACGCCGCCTGCGCGATCGCATTAATGATGGTCGCAAGATCTGGAAGCTGTCTCCAATGGACATAAAATCTTTTAATCTGTGGGATGAATATACCCTCGCCCGTGACGCGATGTTTAAAGCGACCGACACCGCCTGGGCGCCGTGGTTTGTGGCGCGCTCAGAAGATAAAAAACGGGTGCGGCTGAATATTATTTCGCATCTGCTTTCACAGATCCCCTATAAAGAAATTCACGTAGACAAAGTGGATTTACCGAAACGCAAGATCGGCAAAGTGAAGCCTACAAAATATCCCTTCCGGTATATTGCAGAGCGATTTTGATACGGGGAAGCAGGCCAGCACAAGCGCAGCGCCGCCGGACAATGCCGACGGCGCAAGGTTTACTTCAACCCTTCCGAACTCTCTTTTTGCGCTTCAAGACGCTCAACGTCCCGGTACCAGCGCGGATGGTGTTTTTGCGCCCAGCGGCGGCTCACCTTCCCTTCAATCATGCCTTTAATCGATCCTTTCACCCAGAAGGCCATATACATATGGATCAGAATGGCGTGGATCAGAATAATGGCCGAGGTCGCGTGGATCAGCAGCGCATAACGCACTACCTGAATCGGGAAATAGTGCGCAAAATACGGACGCCAGATGATGACCCCGGTCACCAGCAGCACAAAAATCATGCTCATGATGGTCCAGAACATCATCTTCTGCCCGGCGTTGTATTTCCCCACCTTCGCGACTTTATGCTCGTTGCCTTTCAGAACCTCAACAATCCCTTTTAGCCACGGAATATCCTGCTTGTCAGGGATATTGTGATGAACAAAACGCACGAACATAAACATCAGCACCACGAAAATCAGCACGCCGAAGAACGGATGCAGAATGCGCCCCATCTGCGGTGTCCCGAAGGTTTCCGTGAGCCACTGTAGCGTCGGGAAGAAGAACGATATGCCGGATACCGCCACCAGGAAGAAGCAGATGACTACCGTCCAGTGACAGGCGCGATCGACAAATTTTGTGCGCACTATCATTTTCGACTTACTCATGATGCTCCTCCTCGTCGTCATCCACCTCTTTATTCGGCCCGATACCGATGTAGTGATAAATCAGCCCGGCAAAGGTGGCGATAAAGCCCGCCGCTGAAAGCGGTTTAAGCGCCCCTTTCCACAGGTTGATTGATGTATCGATCGCCGGATCTTTCGGCAGATTATGATACAGCTCCGGCTGGTCATTGTGGTGCAGAACATACATGACGTGCGTGCCGCCCACGCCCTGCGGGTTATAAATCCCGGCCTTGTCATAGCCGCGCGCTTTGAGCTTATCCACCCGCTGCTGCGCCACTTCCAGCATCTCTTTTTTGGTGCCGAAGTGGATCGCCCCGGTAGGACAGGTCTTCACGCAGGCAGGCTCCTGGCCGACGCTGACGCGATCGACGCACATGGTGCATTTATAGACCCGGTTATCCTCTTTATTGAGACGCGGGATATTAAACGGACAACCCGCAATACAGTAACCGCAGCCGATGCAGTTATCCTGCTGGAAGTCGACGATCCCGTTGGCGTACTGAATGATTGCCCCGGCAGACGGGCATGCCTTCAGGCAGCCCGGATCTTCACAGTGCATACAGCCGTCTTTACGGATCAGCCACTCCAGCTTGCCGTTCTGGTCGGTTTCGCTAAAGCGCATCACCGTCCAGGACTTGGCGCTCAGATCAGCAGGATTGTCATAGACCCCTACGCAGTGCCCCACCTCGTCGCGGATATCGTTCCACTCCGAGCAGGCCACCTGGCAGGCCTTACAGCCCACGCAGGAAGAGACATCGATCAGCTTGGCGACTTCTGCCTTGTAGTCCCGCGCACGAGGCGCGGGCGTTATCGGGTTGGTCGCGGAGCGTTTAATAATGTCTTGTGTTTCCATCGCCATTTAATCGCTCCTTACGCTTTCTCGATGTTGACCAGAAACGCTTTATACTCCGGCGTTTGCGAGTTGGAATCGCCGACGTTTGGCGTCAGGGTATTGGCGATGTAGCCTTTCTGCGCTACCCCTTCAAAGCCCCAGTGCAGTGGTATGCCCACCGTTTCCACCTGCTGGCCGTGCACGTTCAGCGTTTGCAGACGACGGGTGACCACCGCCACCGCGCGAATAAAGCCGCGCTTGCTGCTGACCTTCACGCGATCGCCATTGGCAATGCCTTTCGCCTTCGCCAGGGTTTCGCTTATCTCCACAAACTGTTCCGGCTGCGCGATGGCGTTAAGCCGCGCGTGCTTGGTCCAGGTATGGAAATGCTCGGTCAGGCGGTAAGTAGTGCCGACATACGGGAACTTGTCTTTTTTACCTAAACGCAGCACGTCGTCTTCGTAGATGCGTACCACCGGGCTTGACACCACGTTCGGGTGCAACGGGTTAGTGCCGAGCGGCGTTTCCATCGGCTCGTAGTGTTCAGGGAACGGCCCTTCCGCCAGTTTGTCGATAGCAAACAGACGTCCCAGCCCTTCCGGCTGCATGATAAACGGCCCGGTGTTGCTACCCGGCGCGGCGGTGTTGAAGTCCGGGATATCGTTCCCCGTCCACTTCGTGCCGTACCACTCGATCAGCATGCGTTTCGGATCCCACGGCTTACCGTTCACGTCTGCGGAGGCACGGTTGTACAGTACGCGGCGGTTTAACGGCCACGCCCATGCCCAGCCCAGGGTGTTACCCAGGCCTGACGGATCGGCGTTATCGCGGTTGGCCATCTGGTTACCCTGCTCAGTCCAGCTGCCGGTGTAGATCCAGCAGGACGAGGCGGTGGTACCGTCGTCACGCAACAGCGCGAAGCTATTGAGCAACTGGCCTTTCTTCGCCACCAGATTGCCGTTGGCATCGTACAGGTCGGCCAGCGCCACACCGTTGTTCTCTTTTGCCACCTCTTCGGACTCAGGATGATCCGGCTGCTTGTAGTTCCAGCTCATCTTCAGCAGCGGCTCAGCGCCTTTGCCGCCTTCTGTGCGGTACATCTCGCGCAGACGATGGTAAATCCCGGCCAGAATTTCGCCGTCATTACGCGCTTCACCCGGCGCATCCTGACCTTTCCAGTGCCACTGTAGCCAGCGGCCAGAGTTGGCAATAGAACCGTCCTCTTCCGCAAAGCAGGTCGATGGCAGGCGGAACACCTCCGTCTGAATGGATGCCGGATCGACATCGTTTGATTCACCGTGGTTCTGCCAGAACGTAGACGTTTCGGTGACCAGCGGATCGATAACCACCATGTACTTCAGCTTGCTCAGGCTGCGAACGACTTTGTTTTTATCCGGGAATGACGCCACCGGGTTAAAGCCCTGGCAGATATACCCCGTGACGTCGCCCTTATCCATCATGTTGAAATACTTGATGACATCGTAAGCCTGGTCCCATTTCGGCAACCACTCAAAGCCCCAGTCATTCTCTTTCTGCGCCGCGTCGCCGTAGAACGATTTCATCAGACTGACGGCAAACTTCGGATAGTTACTCCAGTAGTTCACCTGGTCCGGACGCGTCGCTTTTGGCGTGTTGGCGTCAAGCCAGCTTTGCCAGTCGGTCTGCTTCTCGGACGGCAGGGTCAGGTAACCCGGCAGGCTGGTCGACAGCAGGCCGAGGTCGGTTAAGCCCTGAATGTTAGAGTGCCCGCGCAGGGCGTTCACGCCGCCACCGGCCATCCCCATGTTGCCGAGCAGCAGCTGGATCATCGCCATGGTGCGAATGTTCTGCGCGCCCACGGTATGCTGCGTCCAGCCCAGCGCGTACAGGAAAGTAGTGGTTCTGTCGGCGGCACTGGTGGAGGCCAGCACTTCACACACTTTCAGGAAGTCCGCTTTCGGCGTACCGCAGATGTTTTCCACCACGTCCGGCGTATAGCGGGAAACGTGCTGTTTCAGCAAGTTCCACACGCAGCGCGAATCGCTCAGGGTCTCATCGCGTTTCGCGTAGCCGTTTTCGTCGAACTGATAGTTCCAGGATGATTTATCGTACTGACGTTTCTCGGCGTCATAGCCGCTGAACAGACCATCTTCGAAAGCGAAATCTTCCCGCACCAGCAGGCTGGCATTGGTGTAATGCTTAACGTATTCCGCGTTAATCTTATTGTTTTCGATCAGGTACAACAGTACGCCGGAAAGGAACGTAATATCCGTACCGGAGCGGATCGGCGCATAGATATCAGCCACCGATGCCGTACGCGTAAAGCGTGGATCGACGACAATCAGCGTCGCATCGTTGTTGTTTTTCGCTTCCATCGCCCAGCGGAACCCCACCGGATGGGCTTCAGCGGCGTTACCGCCCATAACCACCACGACGTTTGCGTTTTTGATATCAACCCAGTGGTTGGTCATCGCACCGCGACCAAATGTTGGAGCAAGACTTGCTACCGTTGGTCCGTGTCAGACGCGCGCCTGGTTATCAACCGCCAGCATGCCGAGGGAGCGCACAAATTTTTGCGTCAGCATGCCGGTCTCATTACTTGCCGCAGAGGCACACAGCATCCCGGTGGAGGTCCAGCGGTTTACCGTGATGCCCTGCTCGTTCTTCTCAATAAAATTGGCGTCGCGATCCGCTTTCATCAGTTTTGCAATTCGGGAGAAAGCGTCGTCCCAGGAGATACGCTGCCATTTGTCAGACCCCGGCGCACGATATTCCGGGTAGCGCAGACGGTTTTCACTGTGGACGTAGTCCAGCAGCCCCGCCCCTTTCGGGCAAAGCGCCCCGCGGCTCACCGGATGGTCCGGGTCCCCTTCAATATGATAAATCGCTTCTTTGGCGTTCTTCGCGCCATCACCCAGGCTATACATTAATAGCCCACAACCCACGGAGCAGTATGTGCAGGTGTTACGGATCTCTTTCGCGCGCAGCAGTTTATAGTTGCGTGCCTGAGCCAGCGCCATTTTGGGAGCGAATCCCAGCATCGCGGCTGTTGTTCCGGCCATACCGCCCGCGCAGATTTTAAAAAATTGTCTGCGGCTGACGTCCATTGTTGTCCTCGTTATCTGATAAGACTTCGCGCGGCAAACTAACAGCAAAGCCCCTTTTTTTATTGCGTCAAATCAAGGTCGCTATACTTAGCCCCCCAAATAGTCACCGCTGGTACGATTTGCTACTCTTTTCGGGGTATCTACCCCGTAGAAAATTCGCCAGGTGAAGCGGATAGATGCTATAAGTTTTTCCTTTGATTTTTTGAAGACTGGCAGGGTAATGGACAGAAAAAGAGCAACGCTGACAGGCCTGGCGGCCATATTGCTGTGGAGCACCATGGTGGGTCTCATCCGCAGCGTCAGTGAAGGACTGGGCCCGGTGGGCGGCGCGGCGATGATTTACACCGTCAGCGGGCTGCTGTGTCTGGTAACGGTGGGTTTTCCCGATCTTCGGCGTTTTTCCAGGCGCTATCTTCTTGCGGGCAGCATCCTGTTTGTCAGCTATGAGATGTGCCTGGCCCTGTCGCTGGGATATGCCGCGACGCGCTCACAGGCGATTGAAGTCGGTATGGTCAATTATCTGTGGCCAAGCCTGACGATTGCCTTCGCGATTTTGTTCAACGGGCAAAAATCCACCCTGTGGGTCATCCCTGGGCTTCTCATCTCGCTGTTGGGGGTGTGCTGGGTTTTAGGTGGCGAAAACGGTCTGCAACTGAATGACATCATGCAGAACGTCGTTTCAAGTCCGCTGAGTTATGGGCTGGCGTTTGCTGGCGCTTTTATCTGGGCCGCCTACTGCACCGTCACCAGCAAGTATGCCAAAGGGCAAAATGGCATTACCCTTTTCGTCCTGCTGACCGCCCTGAGCCTGTGGGTCAAATATGCCGTCAGCGATCAGCCCGAAATGGTGTTCAGCGTCCCGGTTGTGGTGAAGCTATTGATGTGTGGGGTTGCGCTTGGCTTTGGCTACGCCGCCTGGAATATCGGTATTCTTCACGGTAACGTCACGGTGCTTGCGGCTGTCTCTTATTTCACGCCCGTTCTTTCCGCCGCGCTGGCGGCTATTGTGCTGAGCTCTCCGCTTTCATTCTCATTCTGGCAAGGGGCATTAATGGTGTGCGCCGGATCGTTACTGTGCTGGTATGCCACCCGCAAATAGTATTTTTATTTTTTGCCGGGTACCCAATATGCCCGGCACAAAATTAACAATTTTTTAATATGTGATCACACCCTCGAATATAATTAGTAACATTCGAGACAACTAAAATTTCTGTATAGAATGCCCACAGATAGCCAGAGCCGTTGTGGAAGTTGACATAAACTGACAACACAGGTAATTAGTTCAGCGCCAATATTACCCCGCTATATAGCACAAAGTGCAATAGTTTATTTCTGAATATTTCACTTTGAAAACAGACATTGGCTCACCGAAAAATTCATAATCCGCTGTTTTACAAGATGTTATCGCGCCCCACACGTTGATACTCTCTGTCAAATTCCTTTAATTCCCCCGAAAAACTAAAACGTCCGACAATAATTTACAGCCATATTATCGTGCTTTGTTAATAATCAATTTATGTCTATATATTAACCTGATTGAGCGATTTAAGGGTAATTTACCCGATCAGGATCACACTAATTGAAATTGTCTTTAATATTTTGAAACTTATTATTGAAAGCAGTCTACGGAATTTTAAAAATAGTCTGCCATTGACGATAAGCCTCGTTTAAAAATCGCTCAGGTGGCTTAGGAAATACCTAAATAAAATTATAAGGATTATTTAAGATGAAACTTAAATTAGTTGCAGTGGCAGTGACTTCCATGTTGGCAGCTGGCGTTGTTAACGCGGCTGAAGTTTTTAACAAAGACGGTAACAAACTGGATCTGTACGGCAAAGTTACTGGTCTGCACTATTTTTCTGATGATGCTGGTAGCGACGGCGACAAAACGTATGTTCGTCTGGGCTTCAAAGGTGAAACTCAGATCAACGATCAGCTGACCGGATACGGCCAGTGGGAATATGAGTTCAAGGGCAATCGCTCCGAAGCTCAAGGTTCCGACGGCAACAAAACCCGTCTGGCCTACGCTGGTCTGAAATTCGATGAATTCGGTTCCTTCGACTACGGTCGTAACTACGGTGTGGCTTATGACATCGGCGCGTGGACTGACGTTCTGCCAGAGTTCGGTGGCGATACCTGGACGCAGACTGACGGCTTCATGACCGGCCGTACCACTGGCGTTGCAACCTACCGTAACACCGACTTCTTTGGTCTGGTTGACGGCCTGAACGTGGCTGCTCAGTACCAGGGTAAAAACGACCGTTCAGAGATCACCGAATCCAACGGTGACGGCTGGGGTCTCTCTTCTACCTATGAATTCGACGGCTTCGGTGTGGGTGCGACCTACGCGAAATCTGACCGTACCGACCGTCAGGTTCGTGCTGCAAGCGACCTGAACGCCGGTGGCGAAAACGCAGAAGTGTGGGCTGCTGGCCTGAAGTACGATGCGAACAACATCTACCTGGCAACCACCTACTCTGAAACCCGCAACATGACGGCGTTCGGTAACGGTCACGTTGCCAACAAAGCGCAGAACTTCGAAGTTGTGGCGCAGTACCAGTTCGACTTCGGTCTGCGTCCATCCATCGCTTACCTGAAATCCAAAGGTAAAGACATCGGTTCTTATGGCGACCAGGATCTGGTTGAATACGTTGACGTTGGCGCGAGCTACTACTTCAACAAAAACATGTCCACCTACGTTGATTACAAAATCAACCTCGTGGATGACAGCCAGTTCACCAAAGATGCCAAAGTGGCTACCGACAACATCGTGGCTGTGGGTCTGACCTACCAGTTCTAAGATCTGTTAGTTCAAAAGGCCAGCCCTCGCGGCTGGCCTTTTTTATTACTGCTGCCCTCCGACCTTCGCCAGACTAAACCAGATCCCGACCGCCAGAATCAGCAGCATGCCTCCCGCACTGCCCAGGGCCACGCTGTGCGAGGTGATGAACGCAGTTTTCGCCGCCGTCATCACCGGCTCGGCCAGCGACGGCGTCAGCTCCTGCGCCACCTTCATCGCTTCACCGATGGACGACGAGGCTTTATCGGTCAGCGACGCGCTCAGCCCCTGCGGCAGTACAATAGACGCCGAAAAGCTGCGGGTTAACAGCAAACCGAAAATGGCGATCCCCAGACCAGCGCCCAGCTCGTAGGACATGGTTTCGATCGCGCCTGCGGCGGCCGCTTTCTCTTTCGGCGCGGCAGCCATGATCGCTGACGTCGATGCCAGCAGTGCGCTGGCGGCACTGAAGCCCAACAGCACCATCAGGCTCCACGCCTGCCACTGTTGGGTGCTGAAATCAAGCATCGACAGGCCGATAAAACTGACTGCGCTTAGCCCCATGCCTCCGGCCGCGACAATGCGCAGCCCCAGACCCCCGACCAGCACGCCCGCGATCGGCCCGCTAAATCCGCTCGCCACCATCACCGGCAGCATAAATATCCCTGCTTCAAACGGCGTAAAACCATGCACGAACTGCAACTCCTGCGCCATCAGCAGTTCAAAGCCCACCAGCGCAATCATGGCGGTCATCGCCATGACCACGCCGCTTAAAATAATGCGATGGCAAAACAGACGCATGTCGATCATCGGTACGCGCGCGCGCAGCTGGATACGGACGAAGATAAACAGCATCACCGCCCCGGTAAGCAGCGTAATGGTCACCATCCACGGCGACAGCACCCCTTTCAGGGCGGTTTTGGCGCTATAGACCAGCAGTAAAATCGCCACAATCAGCATAATGGCATGGCTGATATTGAGCGGCTGCTCGGGCCGACCCTGCTGAGCAGGCACAAAGCGCGCAGCAAGCGAAACCACCATCAGCACGATCGGCACATTAATCAGGAACACCGAACCCCAGTAAAAGTGCTCCAGCAGCATGCCGCCAATCAGCGGGCCAAACGCCGCGCCGCCCGACCCAACGGCAGCCCAGACGCCGAGGGCGATATTACGGTGCCGCGCATCAATAAACAGCGTGCGGATCCCTGCAAGCGTAGCCGGAATAATCATCGCCGCGCCTATCGCCAGCGACGCGCGGGCGGCAATCAGCCAGCCCGCGGACGGCGCAAAAGCCGCCGCTAACGATGACAGGCCAAACAGCACGCTGCCGATCATCAGCAGGCGCTTAAAACCTATGCGATCGCCCAGCGCGCCCATCGGCAGCACCATCCCCGCCATCACCAGCGAGTAAATATCAATAATCCACAACAATTCGTTGCCGCTGGCACCCAGCGTCATGCTCAATGTTGGCGCCGCCACGTGCAGCACCGTCGCGTCAATCGCCACCGGGATATATACCAGCACGATAATCACTAACGCTAACCACTGACGAAACATAAATTTCCTTTTCAGTTAAAAATTGGACACGTGTCCAGATTGCGATCCTACGTAAAGTTGAACACTTGTCCAGCTCTTTGTTACACTCGTTTCGTTGCCATTGAGAGTGAGAAATTATGCGTTATCTGAGCAAGGACGAGCGGCGGGAAGGGATCCTCCAGGCCGCGATGCGCGTGGCGCTGACCGAAGGATTCGCTGCAATGACCGTGCGCCGCATCGCCACCGAAGCGGGCGTCGCCACCGGGCAGTTGCATCACCACTTTGCGTCGGCGGGCGAGCTTAAGTCGCTGGCGTTTGTCCGGCTAATCCGCGATTTGCTGGATGCTGAAATCGTTGGCGAAAACGCTGGCTGGCGCGAGCGCCTGCATGCCATGCTCGGCAGCGATGACGGCGGGTTTGAGCCCTACATTCGGCTGTGGCGAGAGGCGCAAATTCTCGCCAGCCGGGATAGCGATATTAAAGGCGCCTACGTTTTGACTATGGAGATGTGGCACCAGGAAACGGTTGCGATTATCAGGGCCGGGGCGGAGGCCAACGCCTTTACGCTTGCTGACCAGCCGGAAAATATCGCCTGGCGTTTAATTGGTCTGGTATGTGGCCTGGATGGCATATACGTATTAAATATGCCTGAAATGGACGACGCGGCCTTTAATAAGCATCTGGATAAACTTATCTCCCTCGAATTGTTTTAATACTCCCATCGGGGTATTAATTTCCGCAAAAAGTTACAATTAGTAACACATAAAGCGAACCCAGATTCCCATTCCAAACTCAGGGATTCGCTTTTTTATCTATCCTTTCAGATGTATCCCATAACATCCAATAATTCCTACGAGCTATCGACAGGTATCTTTCTGTTTTTATTTAATTTTTTCTCTCCACTTGGGTAAGCAAGAGGGTGATATGTCACATCAAAGCGAGAAGAGTAACCAGCATCTGTTGAGTAACTGGAAACCGGAAAATGCGCAATTTTGGGAGAATAAAGGGAAACATATCGCACGAAGAAACCTGTGGATTTCCGTGGCGTGTTTGCTTCTCGCGTTTTGTGTCTGGATGTTGTTTAGCGCTATTGCGGTAAACCTTAATAAGGTCGGATTTAATTTCAGCACCGATCAGCTTTTTATGCTAACGGCATTACCTTCTCTCTCCGGCGCGATATTGCGTGTCCCCTACTCTTTTATGGTGCCGATATTTGGCGGGCGTTACTGGACCGTGTTAAGCACCGTTATCCTGGTCGTACCCTGTGTCTGGCTTGGGATCGCCATCCAGAATACCGCCACGCCTTACTGGGTCTTTATCATCATTGCACTGCTGTGCGGTTTTGCCGGCGCCAACTTCGCTTCCAGCATGGGAAACATCAGTTTCTTCTTCCCGAAAGCCAGACAGGGCAGCGCGCTGGGCATTAACGGCGGGCTGGGTAACCTGGGTGTGAGCGTGATGCAGCTGGTTGCGCCGCTGGTGATTTTCCTGCCGATGTTTACCTTTCTCGGCGTTCACGGCGTCCCCCAGGAGGATGGCTCGACGATGTGGCTGGCGAACGCGGCGTGGATCTGGGCGCCGCTGCTGATTCTGGCCACCCTTGCGGCGTTTTTTGGCATGAACGACATCGCCAGCTCGAAAGCATCCATTGCCAGCCAGCTTCCGGTACTTAAGCGCTTTCACCTCTGGCTGCTGAGCCTGCTTTATCTGGCAACCTTCGGCTCGTTTATCGGTTTCTCGGCAGGCTTTGCCATGCTGTCGAAAACCCAGTTTCCGGACGTAAATATCCTCCACCTCGCCTTCTTTGGCCCGCTGATTGGCGCCCTGGCGCGTTCGGCTGGCGGGATGATTTCAGACAGGCTGGGCGGCGTACGGGTGACGCTGATCAACTTCGTCTTTATGGCCATCTTTAGCGCCCTGATTTTCCTGACGCTCCCCGGGTCTGGTTCAGGCAGTTTTATCGCCTTCTATCTGGTCTTTATGGGCCTGTTTCTGACCGCAGGCCTGGGCAGCGGCTCGACCTTCCAGATGATCGCGATTATCTTTCGCCAAATCACCCTCGACCGCGTAAAAAAACAGGGCGGGAGCGACGAACAGGCACAGCATGAAGCGGTGACCGAAACGGCTGCCGCGCTGGGCTTTATCTCTGCCATCGGTGCGGTAGGCGGGTTCTTTATTCCCAAAGCCTTTGGCACATCCCTGGCGATGACCGGATCCCCGGTGGGCGCCATGAAAGTCTTCCTCGTGTTTTACATCGTCTGCGTGCTCGTCACCTGGCTGGTGTACGGCCGCAAATCCTCACAAAAATAATAACTACATCTTCGCCGGAGCGTGATGCCTCACCCTCCGGCCATGCTATCGAAGCAGGAGAAATGTCATGAGCAAACTGTTGGACCGCTTCCGTTACTTCAAAACAAAAGGCGACAGTTTCGCCGATGGGCACGGGCAGGTGTACCACACCAACCGCGACTGGGAGGACAGCTACCGTCAACGCTGGCAGTTCGATAAAATTGTGCGATCCACCCACGGCGTTAACTGCACCGGCTCCTGTAGCTGGAAGATTTATGTCAAAAATGGCCTGGTGACCTGGGAAACCCAGCAGACCGACTACCCGCGTACCCGCCCTGACCTGCCTAACCACGAACCACGCGGCTGCCCGCGCGGCGCAAGCTACTCCTGGTATCTCTACAGCGCCAACCGCCTGAAATACCCGCTGGTGCGCCGTCGGCTGATCGAACTCTGGCGCGAGGCGCTGGCGCAGCATACCGATCCGGTGCTGGCCTGGGACGCCATTCAGAACGATCCGCAGAAAGCGCAGAGCTACAGGAAGGCGCGCGGTAAAGGCGGTTTTATCCGCTCAAACTGGAAAGAGCTTAACCAGCTGATTGCTGCCGCCAACGTCTGGACCATCAAAAACTACGGCCCGGATCGGGTAGCCGGTTTTTCCCCCATCCCGGCCATGTCGATGGTCTCTTATGCCGCCGGTACGCGCTATCTCTCCCTGCTCGGCGGCACCTGCCTGAGCTTCTATGACTGGTATTGCGATCTGCCTCCGGCGTCGCCGATGACCTGGGGCGAACAGACCGACGTGCCGGAATCGGCGGACTGGTACAACTCCAGCTATATCATTGCCTGGGGCTCGAACGTGCCGCAGACGCGTACCCCGGACGCCCACTTCTTTACCGAAGTGCGTTACAAAGGCACCAAGACCGTCGCCATTACGCCGGACTTCTCGGAGGTGGCAAAGCTCAGCGACCAATGGCTGGCCCCCAAACAGGGTACCGACAGCGCCCTTGCCATGGCGATGGGGCATGTGATCCTCAAAGAGTTCCATCTTGATAACCCGAGCGATTACTTCCTCAACTATTGCCGCCGCTACACCGACATGCCGATGCTGGTTCTGCTGGATGAACAGGCTGACGGTCGCGTGGTGCCGGGCCGCATGCTGCGCGCGTCGGATCTGGCCGACGGGCTGGGTGAAACCAATAATCCGGAGTGGAAAACCATCGCCTTTGACGTGGCCGGAAATCTGGTGGCGCCGAATGGTTCCATCGGCTTCCGCTGGGGTGAAAAAGGCAAATGGAACCTGGAGTCGCTGGCCGCGGGACAGGAAACCGAGCTGACGCTTTCCCTGCTCATCACCCACGACAGCGTGGCAGACGTGGCCTTCCCTTACTTCGGGGGCAACGAGAACCCGCATTTCCGCAGCGTGAAGCAGGAGCCGGTGCTGACGCGCCGAGTACCGAGTAAAACCCTGACGCTGGCCGACGGCAGCCAGAGACGCGTGGTTAGCGTGTACGATCTGGTGCTCGCAAACTACGGCCTCGATCGCGGTCTGGAAGACAGTAACGCGGCGACAAACTACGCCGAGATAAAAGCCTACACCCCGGCCTGGGGCGAACAAATTACCGGCGTCCCCGCTTATCTGATAGAAAAAATCGCCCGTGAATTTGCCGACACGGCGCAAAAGACCCACGGACGGTCGATGATCATTCTCGGGGCCGGTGTGAACCACTGGTACCACATGGACATGAACTACCGCGGGATGATCAACATGCTGGTCTTCTGCGGCTGCGTCGGGCAGAGCGGCGGCGGCTGGTCGCACTATGTCGGCCAGGAAAAGCTGCGCCCGCAAACCGGCTGGCTGCCGCTGGCCTTCGCGCTGGACTGGAACCGTCCGCCGCGCCAGATGAACAGCACATCGTACTTTTACAACCACGCCAACCAGTGGCGCTATGAGAAGCTCACCGCAAGGGAATTGCTTTCTCCCCTCGCAGACGCATCGAAGTTTACCGGTCACCTGATTGATTTCAACGTCCGCGCCGAGCGTATGGGCTGGCTCCCTTCCGCGCCGCAGCTCAACCTCAACCCGCTGCACGTGAAAGCTCGCGCCGACGCCGCCGGGATGTCGCCGCAGGATTACACCGTGCAGGCGTTAAAATCGGGTGATATTCGCTTCGCCTGCGAACAGCCGGACAACGGCAAGAACCACCCGCGCAACCTGTTCGTCTGGCGTTCTAACCTGCTCGGTTCGTCCGGGAAAGGCCATGAATACATGCTGAAATACCTGCTTGGCACCGAGAGCGGTATCCAGGGTGAGGATTTAGGCTCAACGGACGACGTGAAACCTGAAGAGGTGGAATGGCAAACCGCCGCCATTGAGGGCAAGCTGGATCTGCTGGTGACGCTTGATTTCCGTATGTCCAGCACCTGCCTGTTCTCGGATATCGTCCTGCCCACCGCCACCTGGTATGAAAAAGACGATATGAATACCTCGGACATGCATCCGTTTATTCACCCGCTCTCCGCCGCCGTTGACCCGGCGTGGGAGTCCCGCAGCGACTGGGAGATTTACAAGGGCATCGCTAAGGTGTTCTCTGAAGTGTGCGTAGGGCATCTCGGCACCGAAACTGACGTGGTGCTACAGCCGCTACAGCATGACTCCCCGGGGGAGCTGTCGCAGCCTTTTGATATTCTGGACTGGCGCAAAGGCGAGTGCGATCTGATCCCCGGCAAAACCGCGCCAAACATTGCAGTCGTCGAGCGCAACTATCCGGAAACCTACGAGCGCTTTACGGCGCTTGGCCCGCTGCTGGACACGCTCGGCAACGGCGGAAAAGGCATATCGTGGAACACCCAGAATGAGGTCGATTTCCTCGGCAAGCTCAACTACGTCAAGCTCGACGGCCCGGCCAAAGGCCGTCCGCGCATCGAGACCGCCATTGATGCTTCAGAGGTGATCCTCGCCCTTGCCCCGGAAACTAACGGTCAGGTCGCGGTCAAAGCCTGGGAAGCCCTCGGCGAACTGACCGGGCGCGATCACACCCATCTGGCGCTGAACAAAGAAGATGAGAAAATCCGCTTCCGCGATATTCAGGCGCAGCCGCGCAAAATTATCTCCAGCCCAACGTGGTCCGGCCTTGAGAGCGAGCACGTCTCGTATAATGCGGGCTACACCAACGTTCACGAGCTGATCCCATGGCGCACGATTTCGGGCCGCCAGCAGCTGTATCAGGATCACGCCTGGATGCGCGCCTTCGGGGAGAGTCTGGTGGCCTATCGTCCACCGATTGATACCCGCAGCGTCACCCATATGCGCGAGATCCCGCCGAACGGCTTCCCTGAAAAAGCGCTTAACTTTCTGACGCCGCACCAGAAATGGGGCATTCACTCCACCTACAGCGAAAACCTGCTGATGCAGACCCTGTCGCGCGGCGGGCCCATCGTCTGGATCAGCGAAACCGACGCGCGCGAGCTGGGCATTGAGGACAACGACTGGATTGAAGCCTTCAACGCCAACGGCGCCCTCACCGCCCGCGCGGTGGTCAGCCAGCGCGTGCCGCCGGGCATGACCATGATGTACCACGCTCAGGAGCGAATCCTGAACATTCCGGGTTCAGAAGTAACCGGACGGCGCGGCGGGATCCACAACTCGGTTACCCGCGTCTGCCCGAAACCGACCCACATGATCGGCGGCTACGCGCAGCTGGCGTACAGCTTCAACTATTACGGCACCGTCGGCTCGAACCGCGACGAGTTCATCATGATCCGCAAAATGAAAAACATTAACTGGCTGGACGGCGAAGGTCGGGATCAGGTACAGGAGGCGAAAAAATGAAAATACGCTCACAGGTTGGCATGGTACTGAATCTCGATAAATGCATTGGCTGCCACACCTGCTCGGTCACCTGTAAGAACGTCTGGACCGGGCGCGAAGGGATGGAGTACGCGTGGTTTAATAACGTCGAAACCAAACCCGGCATCGGCTATCCGAAAAACTGGGAAGATCAGGATGAGTGGCAAGGCGGCTGGATCCGCGGTATTCACGGCAAGCTGACCCCACGCCTCGGCGGAAAAATGGGCGTCCTGTCGAAAATTTTCGCCAACCCCGTGTTGCCGCAGATTGACGATTACTATGAACCTTTCACCTTCGATTACCAGGATCTGCACCGCGCCCCGGAGGGGGATCACCTCCCTACCGCCCGCCCACGTTCGCTGATCGACGGTAAGCGGATGGATAAGATCGTCTGGGGACCAAACTGGGAGGAGCTGCTGGGCGGCGAGTTCGAAAAACGCGCCCGCGATCGAAACTTTCAGAAGATCCAGAAAGAGATGTACGGCCAGTTCGAAAACACCTTCATGATGTACCTGCCGCGCCTGTGCGAGCACTGCCTGAACCCGAGCTGCGTCGCCACCTGCCCGAGCGGTGCAATTTACAAGCGCGAAGAGGACGGCATTGTGCTGATCGACCAGGACAAATGCCGCGGCTGGCGTCTGTGCATTAGCGGCTGTCCGTACAAAAAAATCTACTTCAACTGGAAAAGCGGCAAGTCAGAGAAGTGCATCTTCTGCTATCCGCGCATCGAGTCCGGCCAGCCGACTGTCTGCTCGGAAACCTGCGTCGGACGCATCCGCTATCTCGGGGTGCTGCTGTATGACGCAGACCGCATTGAAGAGGCGGCCAGCACCGAGCATGAAACCGATCTGTACGAGCGCCAGTGCGACGTGTTCCTTAACCCGAACGATCCGGCGGTGATTGAGGAAGCGCTGAAACAGGGTATTCCGCAGAACGTCATCGACGCGGCACAGCGTTCCCCGGTTTACAAAATGGCGATGGACTGGAAGCTCGCCCTGCCGCTACACCCGGAATACCGCACCCTGCCGATGGTCTGGTATGTGCCGCCGCTGTCACCGATTCAGTCCTACGCGGACGCGGGTGGTCTGCCGCAGAGCGACGGCGTACTGCCTGCGGTAGAAAGCCTGCGCATCCCGGTGCAGTACCTGGCAAACATGCTCAGCGCGGGCGATACCGGCCCGGTGCTGCGCGCCCTGAAGCGCATGATGGCAATGCGTCACTACAAGCGCTCCCAGACCGTGGAAGGCGTGACCGATACCCGCGCCATTGAAGAGGTCGGCCTGACCGAAGCGCAGGTTGAAGAGATGTACCGCTATCTGGCGATTGCCAACTACGAAGACCGCTTCGTGATCCCCACCAGCCACCGCGAAATGGCACGCGACGCTTTCCCGGAGAAAAACGGCTGCGGCTTCACCTTCGGCGACGGCTGTCACGGCTCCGACACAAAATTCAACCTCTTCAACAGCAGCCGCATCGACGCGATCAACATCACCGAAGTGCGCGATCACGGGGAGGGAGAGTAATGCAAATCCTCAAAATCATCGCGCTGCTCATTGAGTATCCCGATGAGCTGCTGTGGGAAAACCGTGACGAAGCGCTTTCCCTGGTGGAACAGGATGCGCCCATGCTGCTGCCGTTTGCGCAGCAGCACCTGAGCGCCCCGCTGCTGGATAAGCAGGCCGAATGGTGTGAAGTCTTCGAGCGGGGACGCGCAACGTCGCTGCTGCTGTTCGAGCACGTTCACGCCGAGTCACGCGATCGCGGTCAGGCGATGGTCGACCTGATGAGCCAGTATGAGAAAGCCGGGCTGGAGCTGGATTGCCGCGAGCTGCCGGACTATCTGCCGCTCTATCTGGAATATCTCAGTATCGTCAGCGACGACGAGGCACGTGAAGGGCTGCAAAACGTCGCGCCTATACTGGCGCTGATTGGAGGCCGCCTGAAACAGCGCGAGGTCGCGCATTACCAGCTGTTTGACGCCCTGCTGTCGCTGGCGGAAACACGGCTTTCCAGCGACAGCGTGGCGAAACAGGTGTCCGGTGAAATACGGGATGATACCCGTCAGGCGCTGGACGCCGTGTGGGAAGAGGAACAGGTCAAGTTTATCGAAGACAACGCCACATCGTGCGACAGTTCGCCGATGCAGCAATATCAACGACGCTTTAGCCAGGACGTCGCGCCGCAGTACGTGGACGTCAGCGCCGGAGGCCCAAAATGACTCATTACCTGAACGTGTTTTTCTATGACATTTATCCGTACATCTGCGCCACCGTCTTTTTCCTTGGCAGCTGGCTGCGCTACGACTACGGGCAGTACACCTGGCGCGCCTCGTCGAGCCAGATGCTCAGCAAGCGCGGGATGAACTGGGCTTCGAACCTGTTTCATATCGGCATTCTGGGGATCTTCTTCGGGCACCTGTTCGGCATGTTAACCCCGCACTGGATGTACGCCTGGTTTTTACCCATCGCGGTTAAACAGCAGTTAGCCATGATTGCGGGGGGTATTTGCGGGGTGCTAACGCTGATTGGCGGCTCTATGCTGCTGATCCGCCGCCTGTTCAACCAGCGGGTGCGCGCCACGTCCACCACGCCGGATATTATCATCATGAGTATCCTGCTGCTTCAGTGCATCCTTGGGCTGTCGACCATTCCTTTCTCCGCCCAGTATCCTGACGGAAGCGAGATGATGAAGCTGGTCGGCTGGGCGCAGGGGATCGTGACGTTTAAGGGAGGCTCGTCGGAAATGCTGAGCGGCGTCGCGCCGATCTTCCGCGTGCATCTGGTGCTGGGGATGACGATCTTCCTTATCTTCCCGTTCACCCGCCTGGTGCACGTGTGGAGCGCGCCGTTTGAGTATTTTACCCGTCGCTATCAGGTTGTGAGATCGCGCCGTTGATTTTGTCGGGTGGCGGCTACGCCTTATTCCACCTACGTTCACACTCCCGTAGGCCCGGTAAGGCGTAGCCGCCACCGGGCTATTTCCCCGCCTGCGGATGCGTATCAAACCCCGCCATCACGGCCGTCAGCTCTGCCAGGGTAAAGCCGTGCTTCGGGTCATCAACGCCCAGGCCAAACCGCGCCTGCATCAGCTGATACAGCGCCTCCGCATCCGGCAAATGGATCTGCTCTTCCACATGACCGTTCTGCCAGTGGGTAAAATTAAAGTTGGTCAGCGTTAGCTTGCCCCCGTCCGGCAGGTGGCGACACATCAGCAGGTGATGACGGAAATGGGACTGCGGCCAGTGCGCCGACCAGAAGTTTCCCATCACGTAATCGTTGAAGTACTGGGTCGCCAGGTCAAAATGGTACATCGACTGCCAGTGCTCGTGATGGCGGAATTGCAGTATCCAGTCGTTACCCTCGCTCAGCAAACGATAACGCCCGTGCGGGGTTTCCTGTTCCTCGTTGGCGATCAAACGAATCGGCGCCGTCAGCGTTTGTCCGCCAAATCCCACATCGGCGATCCAGCGCTCTCCGTTCAGCTCAACCAGCAGCAACCGGTGCGTACGCGGCGGCATCTGCGACGGATTGGCCAGCACAACCCGCCCCAGCACGCTGCGCACCGTAAACCCGACTTCGCGCAATACCCGCTCAAACAAGCCGTTTTGCTCGAAGCAATACCCCCCTCGACGTGCGGTGACCAGTTTATCCACCAGACACCCGTCGTCCAGATGGATTTCCCGCGGCAAAACGACGTCGATATTTTCGAAGGGGATCGCGCAGTTATGGTGTAAATGCAGCCCCCGCAGGGTATCGATATTAACCTGTACGGGCTGCTGCCAGCCCGTGCGGGCAAAATAAGCACTCAGAAATGGGGACATGATTTGCTCCAGGAGGTGATATCCCCTGTTTATAAACTATT
This sequence comes from Enterobacter cloacae complex sp. IR5450, assembly GCF_049238665.1. Taxonomy (NCBI): domain Bacteria; kingdom Pseudomonadati; phylum Pseudomonadota; class Gammaproteobacteria; order Enterobacterales; family Enterobacteriaceae; genus Enterobacter; species Enterobacter cloacae complex sp. IR5450. Next base: position 38,793 of record NZ_JBMKIC010000010.1, on the reverse strand, counting down.
TTCCCTTTTGCATATGCGTAAAAGTGCTTTTTCGTCATACTCATCGTGTACACGAGGAGATCCTATGAGCCACTTTCGCCCTGTTGAATTACGTCACGCCAGCCGCCTTCTGAATCACGGTCCAACCGTGCTCATCACCAGCCGGGATGCGACCATCGATCGTCGCAATGTCATGGCCGCCGCATGGTCTATGCCGGTGGAATTTGAACCCCCGCGTATCGCGATTGTGGTAGACAAAAGCGCGTGGTCACGGGAGTTGATCGAACGCAGCGGGAAATTCGGCATTGTGATCCCCGGCGTGGCGGCAGCCAACTGGACCTGGGCGGTCGGCAGCGTCAGCGGGCGCGACGAGGATAAATTTAACTGCTACGGGATCCCGGTTATTTATGGCCCTGAGCTTGACCTGCCGGTTATAGAAGAAAAATGTCTGGCTTGGATGGAGTGCCGGTTATTACCTGTCACCTCTGCGGCAGAGAAATATGACACCCTGTTTGGCGAAGTGGTTTCCGCCGCGGCGGATGAACGCGCATTTGTCGCCGGACGCTGGCAGTTTGACGGGGATAAGCTGAATACGTTGCATCACATGGGAGCGGGTACGTTTGTTGCGAGCGGGAAAATGGTGAAGGCGCTGGAATGATTTTTTAATTATACCCATATGAATTATATAAAATTTCTATGGCATTTTATGTTTATCATGACGATGTTAAACGGAGGATATTTCAGAAGCTGTTGCATAAACAATCTTTCGTAAAGGAAATATCCATGTCATGGAACAAAGATGGCGCAATATCATATGCGAAATCACACGCGCAACCCAGCAGCACGGGTTATTGTGCTCGTTACGTAACAGAAGCGATCAGAGCGGGTGGTCGATTAAAAATCCCCAACACGCGTCTGGCAAAAGATATGGGGCGCACATTAGTCAATGCAGGCTTTCACCTGGTATATGATCAACCCCATGCTGGTGACGTCGCAGTTATCCAAAATATAGTTGGTCATGATAGCGGTCACGTTTGTATATACGATGGTCAACAGTGGATCAGCGATTTTGTGCAACGCACCATGTATCCTGGGCAGGCTTACCGCAACATACAACCTCATTACGAACTGTTCAGGCATGATTAATGAAACCACTCTACTTTTTACTTTTCGCCCTGTCTCCGCTCGCGGCCGCAGAAAATATTTATGCACCGGGTCAGGCGGCACTTAAATTCAATCAATGGTATATAGCGCAGTTAGATCAGAACAAACCGCCCGTACTCAATCCAGACATTATGAACGAGTACGTAGCCTCAGGGACCATTGCAGCAATTAAAGAAATGTACTCTGGCGACAGTAACGATAAAGATATGCCCGATGCGGATATGTTTATCAAAGCGCAGGACTGGGAAGATGACTGGAATCAGGTAACCGTCTTACATTCTGATTTTGACGCCGTATGCACAAACGTCTATGTCGCATTTGGTAAGAAGCAAGATCATGTTATTGCAGATTGTCTCGTTGAAGAGCAAGGAAAATGGAAAGTGCGATCGGCGACGCTAATTAAGTAACAGGCATAAACTCCCTGTCGCAATAATAAAGACACATGGTAGCCAAATGACTACCATGTGTAATTAATTAACTCTTCACACGCTTCGCAATGATCTCATCCGCCACATTCCGCGGAGCTTCCGCAAAATGATGGAATTCCATCGTATACGTCGCGCGCCCCTGGGACATCGAGCGCAGCGTGGTGGCATAACCAAACATCTCAGCCAGCGGGACGTCAGCGCGAATAATCTGGCTGCCGTACTGCTCTGCCATCCCCTGCACCAGGCCGCGACGGGAGGAGAGATCGCCCATAATGTTCCCGGCATACTCTTCCGGCGTTTCCACCTCAACGTGCATGACCGGCTCAAGAATAACCGGGTCCGCCCGCCGTGCGCCCTCTTTGAAGCCGAGGATCGCCGCCATGCGGAAGGCCATCTCCGAGGAGTCAACGTCATGGTAAGAACCAAACGTCAGGGTCGCTTTCACATCCACCACCGGATAGCCCGCCAGCACACCCGTATTCATGGCTTCTCGCAACCCTTTTTCCACCGACGGGATGTACTCCCGCGGCACCACCCCGCCTTTGGTGGCATCTTCAAACACAAAACCACTCCCGGCTGCTAACGGCTCAAGGCTCAGGACCACATGACCGTACTGCCCTTTCCCGCCGGACTGTCGGACAAATTTACCTTCTATATCTTTCACCGCTTTACGCAGGGTTTCACGGTAGGTGACCTGCGGACGACCAATGTTCGCCTCAACGCCAAACTCGCGCTTCATGCGGTCGACGATGATCTCCAGATGCAGCTCGCCCATCCCGGAGATAATCGTCTGACCGGACTCTTCGTCCGTGTGCAGGCGGAACGACGGATCTTCCGCCGCCAGGCGCTGTAGAGCGATCCCCATTTTCTCCTGATCGGCCTTGGTTTTCGGCTCAATCGCCAACGAAATAACCGGATCCGGGAACTCCATCCGTTCAAGGGTGATCACCGCATTCGGGTCGGTCAGCGTGTCACCGGTGGTGACGTCTTTCAGCCCGACACAGGCTGCGATATCCCCTGCGCGCAGCTCGTCCACCTCATGGCGATCGTTGGCATGCATCAGCACGATGCGCCCGATACGCTCTTTCTTGCCCTTCACCGGGTTGTACACCGCGTCGCCTTTACGCAGTATGCCGGAATAGACGCGGATGAAGGTCAACTGGCCGACGTACGGATCGCTCATCAGCTTGAAGGCCAGCGCCGAGAACGGTTCATCATCGCTTGGGTGGCGCTCGGCGTGCTGTCCGTCTTCGTCTACCCCATCAATAGCGGGCACGTCCAGTGGAGACGGCATCAATTCAATCACCGCGTCGAGCATGCGCTGCACGCCCTTGTTCTTGAAAGCGCTGCCGCACAGCATGGGCTGTATTTCACCGGAGATAGTCCGGATCCGCAGTCCTTTGATGATTTCCGCTTCATCCAGTTCGCCCGTCTCAAGATACTTATCCATAAGCTCATCGCTGGCTTCTGCCGCAGACGAGACCATTTTTTCTCGCCACGTCTGGGCGGTACTCAGCAGATCGTCAGGCACCGGCGCGTAGCTAAATGCCATGCCCTGCGTCGCATCGTCCCACAGAATGGTGCGCATCTTGATGAGATCCACCACGCCGGTGAAGTGTTCTTCTGCCCCCACGGGGATCACAATCGGGACAGGATTGGCTTTCAGCCGCTCCTGCATCATCCGCACCACGCGGAAGAAATCTGCGCCCGGGCGGTCCATTTTGTTGACGAATGCCAGACGCGGAACATGATATTTATTCGCCTGACGCCAGACGGTTTCCGACTGCGGCTGCACGCCACCGACGGAGTCATAGACCATTACCGCGCCGTCGAGCACACGCATGGAACGTTCCACCTCAATGGTGAAATCCACGTGCCCGGGGGTGTCGATAATATTGATGCGGTGCGGTTCAAAGCCTCTGTCCATACCAGGCCAGAAACAGCTTACCGCCGCCGACGTAATGGTGATCCCGCGCTCCTGCTCCTGCGCCATCCAGTCGGTGGTTGCCGCGCCATCGTGTACTTCACCCAGCTTGTGGCTCATCCCGGTGTAAAACAGGATGCGCTCAGTGGTGGTTGTTTTGCCGGCATCGATATGCGCGGAGATACCGATGTTGCGATAACGTTCGAGTGGAATGGGTCGGGGCATGATATTTCCTTAAGTCTTCAAGACTGGTTTGTGACGACCGGGATGGTCGCGTATTCGTTCGTTTGTTATAATAGTCCCATTGTACGAGTATTATCGAACTATTTTTTAACGGTTGACCTATTGTTGATATAGCTCAATCTCACGCGAGACGCAGGAAAACGATGATCCCAAACCACCCGGAACCTGAACAAATAGTGTTGGAAAATGTGCTGTTCGCCCTCGGCAACCCGCTGCGATTAGCGATTATTCGCAGGCTGGCCGACGGCAGCGAACTGAGCTGTAACGCGCTGCGCCCGGAAGAGGTGGTGAAATCCACTATGACTCACCACTGGCGCGTGCTGCGCGACAGCGGCGTGATCTGGCAGCGCCCGCAGGGGCGCGAGAATATGATTTCACTGAGAAGAGAGGATCTGGACGCCCGCTTTCCGGGACTGCTGGCGATCCTGCTCCAGGCTAAGTAGCGGCAGCGTCCTCAAGACGATAAACCGGAATGCGCCGTGTTGTTCCGGTAAGGGTGTCGAACACCTCCGTATCGGACGTCACTATTCTCATCCCCGTCTTCCTTAACCGCTGCACGTCGGCGGCTATGCGCTGGAGGCCAAACCAGAAAAGCCCGTCAAGCGCGGTGACCGCAAGCCCCTGTTCCAGCGCCAGCTGGAGGCGCTCGCGGGGGGCTTTCACCTGCTGAGCGATTTGCCGGTAAGGCACTTCCGAACCACCGGACGCATCGATCCGCTGAATACGGGTCTTCAGGTGGTAGGTAAATTCATCTGGTATGCCGTTCAAATCCTGTTTAAGGCTGTAAACGCAGCCAAACCGCTTGCCGTTGAACAGGACATTTTTTTGACTGAGCTGGAACTCATTTCTGATGCCATCAATCAGCTGCGGTGCACGGGTAAGAAGTAACCGGAAGGGAAGCTCAAAGCTGGTCACATAATCCACGTTCAGCAGCGCGAGACGCAGCCGCTCTTCTGCCCCGGATTTCTGGTCATGACACTCGCGCATCACCTCGGCCCACTGGCGCGTCAAACGTTCGGGCTCGCCGGCTTCGGTAAGGAGGTATTTTTCAAGATGATAATCGACTCTTCCGGTCATGTGGGGCATCCCGTCAATGTGGATGCGGTAATTCTATCCAGCGCGGCAGGATTTATAAAGGGCGGAGCGCACCGGCACCCGCCCTGTCCGACTACTGCTGGATACTCGACCGGTCCGAAATATCGCTGGCAGATAAGGTTCTTGCAGTAGACGCGACCTGTTTTTTGCGTTTATACCGGTCCGGCTGGCCTTCAGGGCGGGTTTTGAACCGGCGATGCAGCCACATATATTGCTCAGGCGCCATCATCACGGCGCGCTCAATCGCTCTGTTCATTTGCGTGGCCACCGACGCTTTATCGCCTCCCTGCAAGGTATCGCTGATATCTTCCAGAATAAGCAGCTCATACCCTGTGCCATCTGCTTTTCGGCGCGGTACAAACGGGATCACGGCCGGTCTGGCACTTTTCACCAGCATGTAGCTCCCGGCAGTTGTCGCGGCGTCCGGGACGGCAAAAAACGGCACAAACACGCTATTCGTTTTGCCATAGTCGTGGTCCGGGGCATACCACAGGATCTCGTTTTGCTTCAGCGCGCGGATCATGCCCTTCAGGTCATAGCGGTCAAGCATGGTTTTATTGGAACGCAGACGACCGCGCGTTTGCAGCCAGTCGAGCAACGCATTATTGTTGGGACGATACACACCAATACCCGCGTTGAGCATGCCAAAGATGCGTGCGCCTAATTCCAGCGTGAGAAAATGCATGCCAATGAGCACCACGCCCCTACCTTGCGCCCGCGCCTGTTCCATATGTTCGTAGCCGGTCACGCTGAAGTGTTTCCGCACGCGCCAGTCAGGCCAGAACCACGCTATGCCGGTTTCGATGACCCCCATTCCAACCGATTCAAAATTACGCTCAAGTAAACCCTCGCGCTCGTCCTCTTTCATATCAGGAAAACAAAGCTCAAGATTCCGTCTGGCGATCTCCACGCGGCGTGGAAGCAGGCGCATGGCCAGACGCCCAAGCCCGTGACCTGTTTTTAACAGCAGCGGATACGGAAGCTGAACCGTGCACCAGAGTGCGGCAATGCCTGCCCAGCTGAGCCAGTAACGAGGATGAATAAAGGCGAGTGAAAACTGAGGTAATTTTGTCATGGAAAAATTATCCTTTTACTAATTTGTACTTAATCTGGTGCAGTTGCAGTGCTTACCTGCTGATTTAACGAATATTGTTCGGAAGGATGAATTGTAGCGGAATCGTTATGGTTTTTATTATCGATTTTTGCGAAAGGGAATAAAAATGGGGATCGCCGGGTGATATTGCACCACCCGGCAGGCAAGTTACATCGAATAGCCGGGCTTCTTAATCAGTTCATCCAGTTTCGGGCCGATCTCGGTATCCCAGACCTGCGCCTTCCAGTCAGCTTCCTGAATCTCCTGAAGCGCCACGGAGATTGAGCGATCTTTGCTGTTCAGATGACGGGCGATCGCTTCGGCGATATCCGCCGCCAGGGCCGTTTTTTGTTCGTCAGTCAGATCGCGTGGAAAACATTTGATATCAACGTGTGGCATGGGCAGGGCTCCTTTTATAGGTGAGCGTTCCACGTTATCAGATTATATCGTTAGCTTTTAGCACCTTGTGCAGTTCCGGCAGCGCGCAGACGGCATCCGCGACGGCGGTAATATTAGGCGTGTTGGTGGCAAACCACTCATGGCGTGGACCCCAGGTACGCGCAACGGCAATATAGACGTCAAGCAGCGTCAGCTGTTTGCCAAACGCAAACGGCGAGGCGCTGAGCTGGCTGTCGAACCACAGATAAAGCGATTTTCGGTACTCAATGCAGTTTTTCTTCAACTGTTCCGGGGCATCAGGAACCCAGCGTTCCGGGTAATCTGCATACGTAAAGGTGGGATAGACGTTCGCCACAAACCAGATGAGCAGGCGCTGAAACTGCTGGCGCTCGGCCTGCCCAACGGGCGGCGCGAGGTCGGGACGTCTGTCGAGCACCATCAGGGCGATCGCCGCGGTTTCCGTCACGATCGCCCCGTTTTCCAGCTCCAGCGTCGGCACCTGGCACAGCGGGTTCAGTTTCAACAGCAATTCGCGCTGCGGGCCGGGCTGGTCAAACCCGTCCACGTTGACGAACTGATACGGGATGTCTGCCAGAGTCAGCATCACTTCACTGATTGCCGATCCCCAGCCAGGTACGCCATAGAGTTTGATCATGTTGCCCCCTCAGGGATGAAAACCCTAAGTGTAGAGCACCATTAGTAGGTTATCCCGGGCGGATTAACGTCTGAAGACGTCACCGCTTCGCCCGCTTCCCCCCAGCGCGCCAGCACCTTTTGATACTCCCCGCGCTTAATCGCACCGTCCAGCGCAGCCTGCAACGCATACACCAGCCCATTACCTTTTTTGGTTGTGGTGGCGACATAGGCTTTCTTCGGGCCTAAACCCACGACGCGGGTTTTGCCGGTTAACGCGGCTTTATAGGCCGAAACGGACTGCGGTCCAAAGAACACATCCGCCCTGCCGGACTGAATATAAAGATTGCCTGAGGCGTCGTCGGTCAGGTAAACCGGCAACGCAGGCTCGCGCCCGGCCTTTTTATTCTCTTCGTTCCAGCCCAGCAGAATACGCTCCTGATTGGTGCCAGACCCGACAATCACCTTTTTCCCGGCCAGATCTTTCGCACTGGTGATCGACTGTACGTTGCTGGTGGATTTCACCGAGAAGGCCAGGGAATCGACGCGATAGGTCGCAAAATCGAACTTCTCCTTACGTTGCTCGGTGACGGCGATATTCACCAACGCCACGTCATAGCGCCCGGAAGTGATCCCCAGCGGCCAGTCTTCCCACGCCGTTGGCACCAGCTTCAGCTTCAGCCCCAGACTGCCCGCCAGCAACCGGGCGATATCCGGGTCGCTGCCAATACGGGTGCGGTTATCACTGGCCAGCAGCGCAAGCGGCGGAGAATTCAGGGCTGAAATCGCCACCGTGAGGGTACCCGGCTCAACAAATTTATAGTTCGCCGGGATTTTCGCCACTGCCTGTTGATCAACCGTCACCGGCAGCGGCTGTTCGTTGGCCTTTAAATCAATGCTGGCGTGGCTCGCCGTCGTGAAGACCAGCCCCGCCAGGAGTCCATATTTCATCTGCGCTCCTTACAGCACTTTTGAGAGGAACTGGCGCGTTCGCGGATGAGACGGTCGGTTTAAAACGTCATCGCTGCTGCCCTGCTCCACAATTTTACCGTCGACCATAAATACCACCTGGTCCGCCACTTCCCGGGCAAAGCCGATCTCATGGGTGACCACCACCAGCGTAGTGCCGGAACGGGCGAGTTTTTTAATCACGTCCAGCACTTCGCCAACCAGTTCCGGATCCAGCGCCGAGGTTGGTTCATCAAACAGCATCACGCGCGGGCGCAGCGCCAGCGCGCGGGCAATGGCGATACGCTGCTGCTGGCCGCCGGAGAGGTGACGCGACCAGGCATCGGCTTTATCGCGCAGTCCTACCACATCCAGCAGGCTGTAGGCGTTTTCAACAGCCTCTTTTTTACTGAACTTTTTATGCGCGATGGGTGCTTCAATCAGGTTTTCCAGCACCGTGAGATGCGGAAAAAGATTGAAGTTCTGAAACACGTACCCAACGTTGACGCGCTGTTTGAGGATCTCTCTCTCTTTTAGTTCGTAGAGTTTGTCACCCTGACGGCGATAGCCGATGTAATCCCCGTCAATCTGAATAAAGCCTTCGTCTACGCGCTCCAGATGGTTAATGGCGCGCAGCAGCGTCGATTTTCCCGATCCAGAGGGGCCGAGGATCACCGTCACGGAGCCCGGCGGGATCTCAAGCGTGACGTTATCGAGCGCTTTATGTCGGCCAAAAAACTTACTGACGCCGGTAATGGAAATGTGTCCTTCAGGAGAGGCTTGCATGAACAGGCTCCTGTGCTGGCGAAGTGGTGACCGAACGCGAGCGACTCGCCGCCCGGTTCTGGTTTACGGCGGAGCGGCGCTCGCTGCGGGCGAGTCCACGCTCAATAACATGCTGGATGGCAGACAGTACGGTGGTGATCACCAGATACCAGACGGCCCCCACCATCAACAGCGGGATCACCTCCTGGGTGCGGTTGTAGATCATCTGGATCGTGTAGAACAGTTCCGGCATCGCCAGCACGTACACCATCGCCGTCCCTTTGGCGAGGCTGATAATTTCGTTAAACCCGGACGGCAGGATGGTGCGCAGCGCCTGCGGGAGAATTATGCGCACGGTGCGACGCCACGCCGGCAGACCTAGCGCAGCGGCCGCCTCATACTGACCGTGGTCGACCCCAAGGAAGCCCCCGCGAATGATCTCCGCAGTATAGGCGCTCTGCACCAGCGTCAGCCCCACGATGGCGGTAGAAAACTGCCCGAGAACGTTGATGGTTTCAAAGCTGCCCCAGGTAATGCCGGTAAAAGGCACGCCGAGAGAGAGCGTGTCGTAGAGATAGGAGAAGTTATAGAGGATAATCAGCACCACGATCAGCGGCAGCGATCGGAACAGCCAGATGTAACCCCACGCCAGGCTGCTCAACAGCCATGATGACGAGAGCCGCGCCAGCGCCAGCATGCCGCCAATCACCACGCTCAGTACGGTGCTTATCAACGTCAGCAGCAGCGTCTGGCCGACGCCTTCGAGGATCACCGGGTCGAAGAACCAGCGGGCAAATACCGCCCACTCCCAGCGCGGATTAAAGGCCACGGACTGGATCACGACCGCCAGCACAAACAGCGCCACCACGGCGCCAGCAGCGCGCAGCGGATAACGTGCCGGGACCACTTTTATGGTTTCAACGTTGCTCATCGTCGCTCCTTATGCGGTTTTGCTGAGCGCTTCGCGGATCAGCGTCTTGGTGAAACGCAGCCGACCGTCGAACGGCGGCTGGCTGTACTCTTCCGGGTCGCGGTTGAGATCGAACTGCGGCTGATACCCCTGGCTGAGATAGAGCCGCACCGCCTCCGGCTGACGAAACCCCGTGGTCAGGTAGATGTGGCTGTAGCCCGCCAGCACCGCCCGGCGCTCCAGCTCCTGTACCACGCGCGCGGCCAGCCCCTGCTGGCGCAGCGTTTTATTCGTCCAGATACGTTTGATCTCTGCGGTATGTTCGTCGAAGGGCTTATACGCCCCGGTGGCGATGATCTCGCCATCGCGCTCCAGAACGATAAACAGCCCCTGCGGCGCCAGGTACCACTCTGTCAGCTCGACTTCCGCATCCTTTGAAAAGTAGTCGCCGTAACGAGCGGCGTATGCACCAAAAAGCCCCTCGATAATGGGCTGAAGATCGGCATCTTCCGGCGAAACGTCACGAAATTGTTCGCGCATAGCGCCTCCTTAATCGCCCAGACCCGCCGGGTTAACTTCGGAACTGGGGATACGCTCCACGCCTTCCCCCCAGCGGTTCAGCACCTTGTCGTAATCTCCGTTCTTGATCGCGCCGTTCAGCGCGGTTTGAACCGGTTCGACCAGGCCGCTGCCTTTTTTCAGCGTCACCGCGATATGCGCTGCCTTCGGCCAGCCGCCATCGACGCTGCCGACCAGTTTGGTTTTACCGTTAAGCGCCGCTTTCCAGGCACCGATCACGTTCGGGCCAAAGTAGGCGTCCGCGCGTCCGGACTGAAGCGCCAGCGTTTGGGCCGCGTCGTCTTTGGTGTAGATCGGCGTAAAGGGTTTAAGCCCTTTTTTGAGGTTCTCTTCGTTCCATGCCAGCAGGATGGCCTCCTGGTTGGTGCCGGAACCCACGATGATGCGCAGCCCGGCGATATCCTCTGCCTTCACAAGCGAGTTGATCGGACTGGTGGATTTCACGTAGAAGCCAAGTGAATCCTTGCGGTAGGTGGCGAAGTCGAACTTCTCTTTGCGCGCTTTAGTGACGGTGATGTTGCTGATAGCCGCGTCGTATTTCCCGGAGGCAACCCCCAACGGCCAGTCCTCCCAGGAGGTGGGCACCACGTTCAGCTCCAGTCCGAGGCTGTCCGCTACCAGACGCGCGATGTCGACCTCACTTCCCAGCAGAGTTTTGTTGTCGTCGGAAAAGACCGTCAGCGGCGGTTGATTCAGTCCCGCCACCGCCACGGTAAATTTCCCCGGCACGGCAAAGCGATAGTCTTTCGGCAGTTGCGCGATCGCATCGCTGTTTTTGGCGGTATTGATCGGCGTTTTATTGGCCTCAATGCTCACGCCGGTGCCGTTAATATTGACGTTCTCTGCCCAGACGACAGGGGTAAAGGCCAGCGCAAGCGCCAGAATAAGCGATGATTTCTGCATAGCGTTTTTCTCTTTTATTGTTGTGTGAACTGATTTTTGGGCTCGTCTAAGCCCAGACTTTCGCGCAGCGTGGTGCCGGGATAGTCGGTGCGGAACAGGCCGCGCGCCTGTAAAACGGGCACCACCTGGTCGACAAAGCGCGGGAAGGTGTCCGGCGTGCCACCCTGAATGATGAAGCCATCCGCCGCCTTCTCTTCGAACCAGGCCTGTAAACCATCGGCCACCTGCTCCGGTGTGCCGGAAAAACGCGGGCGCGGCGATGCGGCTTCCAGCGCGACCTGACGCAGAGTTAAGTTGCGCTCACGGGCGTTACGCTTGATTTCATCGGTGGTGCTGCGGAAGCTGTTTTTGCCCAAATCGCCAATATCCGGGAACGGCGCGTCGAGGGGATACTGGCTGAAGTCGTGATGCTCGAAATATCGTCCGAGGTAATTCAGCGCATCATTAATGGAGACCAGTGCCGCCGTAGTTTGATACTGGTTTTCTACGTCATCGGCGTCGTTTCCAACAATCACGCTGACGCCCTGGAATATATGTAAATCCCCTGCGCGACGGCCGTGACTTTCCAGCTGCTGTTTAACATCGCGGTAAAAAGACTGGGCTTCTTCCCGCGTGTCATGGTGGGTAAAGATGGCGTCAGCGTGTTTTGCCGCCAGCTTTTTACCGTCGTCGGACGCGCCAGCCTGAAAGACTATCGGACGTCCCTGCGGCGTGCGGCCAATATTCAGCGGGCCGGAAACCTGGAAGAAATCACCGTGGTGATCCAGAGTATGCAGTTTCGACGCATCAAAGAACTGTCCGCTCTCTTTATTGCGGATAAAGGCATCCCCTTCCCAGGAATCCCACAGTCCTTTCACCACGTCGAGATACTCATCGGCAATGCGGTAGCGCAGCGCATGCTCCGGGTGTTTTTCACGTGAGAAGTTCTTAGCTGACCCTTCCAGCGGTGAGGTCACCACGTTCCAGCCCGCGCGTCCGTTGCTCAGGTGATCGAGGCTGGCGAACTGGCGTGCAACGGTGAAGGGCTCGCTGTAGGAGGTGGACAACGTGCCGACCAGTCCCAGGCGCGAGGTGATACTCGCCAGCGCGGACAACACCGTCAGCGGCTCAAAGCGGTTTAAAAAATGCGGAATGGATTTCTCGTTAATATAAAGACCGTCGGCCACAAATATAAAGTCGAGCTTGCCCTCTTCTGCTTTTAAAGCCGTTTCTTTAACGAAATCAAAATTAATGCTGGCATCCGCGACCGCCGCGGGATGGCGCCAGGCAGACATATTACCGGATGCACCATGCAAAATGGTCCCCAGCCGCAATTGACGATGTGCAGTCATATTCACCTCAAATTAATTAAACGTGTTGCAGGGCTTTTTCCGCGAGCTGAGCAAAATAGCGGGCAGCGGGTTCGATTAATGCTTCGTCCGGGTTAAATGCCGGGTGATGTAACCCAAACGGACTGTTGCTGCCAATGCTGACAAACGCGCCGGGTATGTTTTGCAGATAGACCGCGAAATCCTCCCCGCCCATGTGCAGTTCCGCATGCCGGGTTTCATATCCCGCTTCGCGCGCGACCGAGGTGGCAAACACGGCCCAGTGCTCATCGTTCACCAGCGCGGTGGGCCCGGCGTACCAGGTGATGTTGATCTGCGCGCTAAAGGCGCTGGCAAATCCGGCGGCGATTTCACCGACGCGCGCTTTCACGTTCTGCTGCACTTCCGTGCGGTGCGTGCGCAGCGTGCCCTCCAGCTCAACGCTTTCCGGCAGCACATTCCAGGTATTCCCCCCGGCGATGCGCGTCACGCTCAGAACAACCGAATCCAGCGTATTGACGTTACGGCTGGCTACGCTTTGCAGCGCGGTTACCAGCTGGCTTGCCAGCACGATGGCGTCGTTGCCTTCATGGGGACGTGCGGCATGCGCGCCTTTGCCGGTCACGTGAATAACGAAGCGATCGACGTTGGCATAGAACGGGCCGCCGCGCGTGGCAAACTCGCCGACCGGCAGTGAAGGCTCGTTATGCATTCCGAAAATCGCGCGTACGTCGCGTAACGCCCCGGCCCGCACCATGCTTTTCGCTCCGCCGAAATTTTCTTCCGCAGGCTGGAACAGGATCCGCACGCGACCGTTAAGCGAGGCTTCCCGCTCTTTCAGCTTTAGCGCGGCGCCGAGGATCACGCTGGTGTGAATGTCGTGTCCGCAGGCATGCATCACCCCGGCACGCCGGGAGCTAAACGGCACCCCGCTGCGCTCGTCGATGGGTAACGCGTCGATATCGGCGCGCAGCGCAACCAGTGGGTTGCCCGTGCCGATCTCCGCAACCAGCCCGGTCTGGAGATCGTAAGGCAGCGGTGCAATCCCGGCTGCCGTCAGCCACTCGCGCAGGCGGGCCGTTGTTTCGACCTCCTGACCGGACAGCTCAGGGTTCTGGTGCAGCTCACGGCGCCAGGCAATCAGTTGTTCGCTAAAGCTCATACGGTAACCTCCCTGTTAAGACGCGCCTCGGCCAGCAGTCGCAGGGACTGCACGCGCGTTGCGCCATCAGCGACCGGCGTGTCGATGATAAATTCGTCAATCCCCCACTGCTGATGCAGCGCGTTAAGCTGTTCAAGCACCGACGCCGCCGTTCCGGCCAGCAGAGACTGCGCCCGACGCGCAATGCGCACCGGTTCACTCCCCGCCTGCCGCGCAAAGGCGTAGGCCTGTTCTTCGCTGGCGACGGTGACGCGCTGTCCGTTTGCCAGCTCCACACCCCACACTTCAACCTTCTGCGCCAGCGCATCGGCCTCAGCCTGGGTTGGGGCAACAATGACCTGCACGGCCACAATCACCTCCCGGACGCTGTGTTGACGCCAGGCTGTGACGACCTCGCGCAGCAGCTCAGGATCACCATTCAGATGGGCGGCAAAGACAAAATGCCAGTCGAGGGAGGCCGCCAGCAGCACGCTTTCGGTACTGGCGCCCAGCAGGAATCCCCGGGCAGGCGCCGGTGGCAGCGGCGTGGCGCGAACGTCCTCCTCCGCTGACTGATTTTCAGGGCGGATCCAGCGATCAAGCTGCGTCAGTTGGTCCGCAAAGCTGCCTTTCTCCTGCGGATTTAGGCCGTACTGCAAGGCGCGGGTAGAGAGCGGCAGACCGCCGGGCGCTTTGCCAACGCCCAGATCAACCCGGCCCGGCGCAATGGCGGCCAGTACGTTAAAATTTTCGGCGACTTTGTAGGGGCTGTAATGTTGCAGCATGACGCCGCCTGAACCCACGCGAATACGCTTTGTTTGCCCGAGGATCCAGGCAATCAGCAGCTCCGGCGAGGGGCTGGCAAGCTGCGGGGTATTGTGGTGTTCGGCAATCCAGAAGCGGTGATAACCCAGCGTTTCTGCCTGCTGCGCCAGTGCTAAGGTTCGCGCCAGCGCATCGGCGGCTGTTTCGTGTTCTGCGACGGGGCTTTTATCCAGAATGCTGATTCGCCATGACATGTTGCGTTCTCGTTTGACTTAACATGTCGTCATTATTAAAGGCGGATTTCACCTCTGAGAAACAATTAATTTACATTTGGATTGCCGGAAAACGGCAATAGAGAGTCTGTCATCGGCGTGAATTAAGCGAGGCAATGAGTCTTTCGGCATCCTGCCGTCGGGTAATGCGGAGAAAGCGAATGTGTTTGTACTGCGGGTTTTGCATATCCGCTTGATAGCGTTTGCGGTTGCTGCGCCAGGTTTTGATCGTCCAGATGATAATAGAGTCCTTGCTAAGGAACGACCGACGAAAGCTTTCGCGGTTCCCCGTGCCGGGCCAGAGCTCCTGTTTGTGCCAGGCGCGTCTGGAGGCCCGCGTCACCGCTTGCCAGAGCGTGCGGATAAACCCACGATCTATCCACACCACCAGATCGACGTCGCGCCACTTAACGTCGCGTGTGCGGTTGTAATTCCCGTCCAGGACCCAGTCAGGCGAGGCGGCGAGTGCTTTTTCCAGGGTTGCAAGAAACTCATCGTCCGGTGTTCCCTGCCAGTTCGCTCGCCAGTAAAGCCTGTCCATCTCAATGTAAGGGATAGCCAGCGCCTCCGCGATTCGCCTGCCAAACGTGCTTTTCCCACTTCCGCTGGTACCTATGATATTGATTTTCACCGTTCCGCCTGCAAATGCTGAAGAAAACGGATCGAATCATAACGTTAATAATTTGTTTACGAAACGCCAGACTACTCGTTCGGATACTGCTCGTCGGTGACCTTCTCCAGCCACGCCACCGGACTCCCGTCGACCGCTTCTGCGATGGCGATATGAGTCATCGCCGTCTGCGCGCTTGCGCCGTGCCAGTGCTTCACGCCGGGTGGGATCCAGGCGATATCCCCCTGATTCAGCGGTTCCGCCTCTTTCCCCCACTCCTGTAACCAGCCGCGCCCCTGCGTCACGATCAGCGTTTGTCCAAGAGGATGCGTATGCCAGGCGGTACGTGCGCCGGGTTCAAAGGTGACGGTCGCGCCACCGACTTTTGCCGGTTCAGTCGCCTGGAAAGGCGCGTCAATGCGCACGCTGCCGGTAAACCAGGCCTCTGGACCCTGAACGGAAGGTAACGAACCGCTACGGATAATTTTCATGATTTACTCCTCGTTTGCTGTTGCGTTAACAGTAGCGTAAAGCCATGGGGAGCATTAGAGTGCATAATCAGAAAGGAACCATGAGTTCAATTCATAAATCGAGTAAGCCGCCATGTTAAAAGACAACTTCAACGATCTGCTTTCCTTTATGGTCGTCGCCCGGGAGCGCAGCTTTACCCGCGCCGCGGCGCAGCTTGGGGTATCTCAGTCGGCACTCAGCCACGCAATGCGCAAGCTGGAAGCGAGGCTGGAAGTCCGTCTGTTAACCCGCACCACCCGTAGCGTGGCCCCTACCGAGGCCGGCGAGCAACTCTTTAGGCGCTTAAGCCCCCATCTGCTGGAGATCGAGCAGGAACTCACCGCGTTGCGTGATACCCGCGACAGACCTGCCGGGAATATTCGCCTTAACGCCGGGGAACACGCCATGTCTACGGTGCTGTGGCCTGTGCTTAAACCCTTTATGGCGCAGTATCCTGACATCAACGTTGAAGTCACGGTGGACAATGGGCTGACTGATATTGTCGATGGCCGCTTTGACGCGGGGGTGCGTCTGGGTGAGCAGGTGGCGAAAGATAGGATTGCGGTACGTATTGCGCCGGACATGCGCATGGCGGTTGTCGGGTCAGCAGAGTATTTGCAACGTTTCGGCATACCGAAAACGCCGGAGCAGCTCGATCAGCACCGCTGCATTAATATGCGCCTGCCCACACGCGGCGGATTATATGCCTGGGAATTTGAACGGGACGGACGTGAGCTGCGCGTGCGGGTTGACGGCCAGCTGATCCTCAACAGCCTGCCGCAGCGCATCGATGCCGCCGAAAACGGTCTGGGGCTGGCGTATGTTCCGCAAGATGCGGTTCAGGACGCCCTTGCTAAGGGCCGGTTAGTGGGTGTGCTTGAAGCCTGGTGTCCGGCTTTTACGGGATACCATCTGTATTATCCGAGCCGCCGCCAGCACACTACCGCCTTTGCATTACTCATTGCAGCCCTGCGGCATACATAGTCTCTACCTATAAGTAACTATTAAGTAAACCTGATGATTAAATCAGCATTCGCAGACCTTTTTGCCTAAAAAAACGCCACGATTCAGCGCGTTGTGATCCCCGTCTGCTCTGACCACACGATTTCCTTCGACGTGCATCACTTTCGGCACGGTTATATTTTGCGTCGCTTATCAATTGCGGGTAGGATGCCTCGCCATGTTTTGCCTTATCCATACACAGAATGACTGGAAAGGCAGCATGTGTCTGCGCAGAAGCAATCGTTTGTTTCGGCATCTGCCAGGCAGGACTATCACGTTAATGGTTCAGACAGGCAAACAGGTAACTCAATGAAAACAAGCAATAAAAGCGCAGCCGATCATCATGCTGCGAAACGTCGCTGGTTGAACTCTCATGAAGAGGGCTATCACAAGGCGATGGGCAACCGTCAGGTGCAGATGATCGCCATCGGCGGCGCTATCGGTACAGGTCTGTTTTTAGGTGCAGGCGCACGTCTGCAAATGGCTGGCCCCGCTCTCGCCCTGGTCTATCTGGTGTGCGGGATCTTCTCTTTCTTCATCCTTCGTGCGCTCGGCGAACTGGTACTCCACCGCCCTTCCAGCGGCAGCTTTGTCTCTTACGCCCGCGAGTTTCTTGGTGAAAAAGCCGCGTATGTCGCGGGCTGGATGTACTTCGTTAACTGGGCAATGACCGGTATTGTCGATATCACCGCCGTTGCGCTGTATATGCACTACTGGGGCGCGTTTGGCGATGTGCCGCAGTGGGTGTTCGCCCTCGGAGCGCTGGCAATTGTCGGGACCATGAACATGATCGGCGTGAAATGGTTCGCCGAAATGGAGTTCTGGTTCGCGCTGGTTAAGGTGCTGGCCATTGTGATCTTCCTGGTGGTCGGGACCGTATTCCTCGGCACCGGTAAACCGCTGGACGGTAACGCAACCGGCTTCCACCTGATTACCGATAACGGTGGTTTCTTCCCGCACGGCCTGCTGCCAGCGCTGGTTCTGGTGCAGGGGGTGGTGTTCGCCTTTGCCTCCATCGAACTGGTCGGTACAGCGGCAGGTGAATGCAAAGATCCGCAGACGATGGTGCCAAAAGCCATCAACAGCGTGATCTGGCGTATCGGCCTGTTCTATGTGGGCTCCGTGGTGCTACTGGTTCTGCTGCTGCCGTGGAACGCATACCAGGCGGGCCAAAGCCCGTTTGTAACCTTCTTCTCTAAGCTGGGCGTGCCGTACGTGGGCAGCATCATGAACATCGTGGTACTGACCGCCGCGCTCTCCAGCCTGAACTCCGGACTCTATTCGACGGGCCGTATCCTGCGCTCCATGTCGATGGGGGGCTCTGCGCCGAAGTTTATGTCGAAGATGAGCAAGCAGCAGGTGCCTTACGCGGGTATTCTGGCCACTCTGGTGGTGTATATCTTTGGCGTGTTCCTGAACTATCTGGTGCCGTCTCAGGTGTTTGAGATTGTGCTGAACGTCGCTGCACTGGGCATTATTGCCTCCTGGGCCTTTATTGTGGTGTGTCAGATGCGTCTGCGCAAAGCGATCAAAGAAGGAAAAGCGGCTGACGTCAGCTTCAAGCTGCCGGGCGCACCGGTGACCTCCTGGCTTACCCTGCTGTTCCTGCTGAGCGTGCTGGTGCTGATGGCCTTCGACTACCCGAACGGTACCTACACCATCGCCACAATCCCGCTGCTGGCGGTGCTGTTGATTGCTGGCTGGTTTGGCGTTCGTAAACGCGTGAATGAAATCCACAGTACCGCACCGGTTCATCCTGGAGATGACAAACAGGACGGTCCACTGGTGGAAGAGACGTCGCGTTAATAAAAAAGCCGGGTGGCGGCTTCGCCTTACCCGGCCTGCATTTCATGGTTTTTTTATGCCCGGTAAGCGCACCACCACCGGGCAAATCCCACATCAGAGCGCGATACGAATCACATCGTCAGGCTGGGTCGCTTCCTGCTGACGGGTTGATTTCTGTTTCACCGTTACGTACAGCGTTTTACTGTCCGCGGACAGCGCCAGGCTGTTCGGGTAAACCGGGGTATCGTAGGTCTTGGTCACTTTGTAAGTTTTGGCGTCGATCACGCTCACCTTGCCCGCCTCGCGGTGCGTCACATAGGCTTCGTTACGCGCCGGGTTAAACAGTACGGCCAGCGATTCTGGCGCGGCGATTTTCTGCATCACGCTGCCATCTTTCAGATTCACCACCAGCACTTCTGGCTGTTTTGAATCCGTCACGAACGCACGGTGGCCGGCAGTGTCCAGGCTCAGGTTCAGGTAGAAGTGCTCTTTTCCGTCATCCTGCACTTTTTTACGGCTGAGGATTTTGTTGGTTGCCGTATCAATGGTCACCAGCTCGCCGTCCGCATTGGTGGTATACAGGCGTTTTGCCTTCGCATCCAGCGCCAGTCCGGTGCTGAACGTGCCGGTGTTCGTGATAGTGTCCTTCAGCTTCAGCGTTGCGCCATCAACAACCCAGATCACACTCTCCTTGCCGATGCCGGTAATGTACACCGTATTGGTCGTGTCATCGGCCACCAGCTGGCGCGGCTGAAGCGGCTTCACCGTGTCGCTACGCTTGCGATCGTCCAGCACCAGGCGCCCTTTCACCTCGCTCGTTTTGGCGTCAATCGCCGTCACGGCGCTGTTGACGGTGTTACCGAACCACAGCGTCTGGGTGGCGTTATCGATCGTGGCGCCAAACGGCTTGAGATCGTTATGAATCGCCTGCGTCACTTCCAGCGTGACCGGATCCAGACGATAAACCACGCCGCCCTTATCGGTTTTGCGGCTTTGTGACGTCGCAACCCACAGCGCGTTTTCCTGCTGGCTGACGGCCATTTCATACGCGCCCTTGCCGACCGCTTTGCGCAACATCTCTTCAGCGGCATGAACCTGGAACGTACCGGCAAACAGTAAAGAGCCCAACAGCAGAGACCCACGCAGGCGCGGCGAGCACAGATGACGTAAAGACATAACAATTCCTTTTTAAATGAGGAGATTTACCGCTGACATCACTTCCGGTGGGCAAAGTCATCGCTTTGCCGTTATTTTAATGAGAATAGTAATCATTAATCAGTTGAATGTGGAGTATTTCTTTCCTTCAAAGCCTTACATTCACGAAATGTGCGGTTATAGTTTTCATAACATTTACAAAGGATTTAACATATATACACAGGTTCCAGTTGATTTGGTTCGAATTTTTCTTAACCGGTTTACTCCATGAAAATTATTACTGCCCGCAAGGCATCACTACCCCTGCTGTTCGCTCCCGTCATTTTTGGCCCGCTGAGTGCGATGGCCGCGGATGAACAGACCCTGATCGTCAGCGCCACGCCGCAAACTGTCTCCGAACTGGACACCCCGGCCGCAGTCAGCGTGGTGAGCGGCGAGGATATGCGACATGCCACACCGCGCATCAACCTTTCTGAATCCCTTGGGAGCGTGCCTGGCCTGCAAATCCAGAACCGCCAGAACTATGCTCAGGATCTGCAACTTTCCGTTCGCGGATTCGGCGCGCGTTCAACCTTCGGCGTACGCGGGATCCGCATGTACGTGGACGGCATTCCGGCAACCATGCCCGACGGCCAGGGGCAGACGTCAAACATAGACCTCAACAGCATTGAGAGCGTCGACGTGCTGCGCGGCCCCTTCTCTGCCCTGTACGGCAATGCCTCCGGCGGCGTAATCAACATCTACACCCAGACCGGACAACAGCCAGCCACAATTGAAGCCAGCAGCTATTACGGCAGTTACGGCACCTGGCGTTACGGCATGAAGGCCACCGGTGCGGTGGGCGACGGGACTCAGGCGGGGGATGTGGACTATGCGGTATCCACAACCCGCTTCACCACCCATGGCTATCGCGACCACAGCGGCGCACGGAAAAACCTCGCCAATGCGAAACTGGGCGTACGCATTGATGATGTCAGCAAGCTAACGCTGATTTTTAACAGCGTCGACATGAAAGCCAACGATCCGGGCGGACTGAGTTATCAGGAGTGGCAGAACAACCCACGCCAGTCACCCCGTGGCGATCAGTACAACACGCGTAAAACCATTAAGCAGACCCAGGCCGGGATCCGCTACGACCGTCAGTTGAGCGAACAGGACGACCTCAGCGTGATGATGTACGCCGGTGAGCGTGAAATGACCCAGTACCAGTCCATTCCGGATACCGCGCAGACTGAAAATCCTGCGCATTCGGGTGGCGTAATTGATATGCAGCGCCACTATCAGGGTATTGATACCCGCTGGACCCACCGCGGTGAGCTGCTGGTGCCGGTAACGTTTACCACCGGCCTGAACTACGAAAATATGAGTGAAAATCGCCGCGGGTATGAAAACTTCGTGATGAACAACGGCGTGCCGGATTTTGGCGTGAAGGGTAACAAACGCCGTGACGAACGTAACCTGATGTGGAACCTTGATCCCTACCTGCAAACCCAATGGCAGCTCACGCAAAAGCTGTCCGTTGAGGCGGGCGTGCGTTACAGCTCCGTCTGGTTTGACTCCAACGATCATTACATTACCCCGCAAAACGGCGATGACAGCGGTGACGCCAGCTACCATAAATGGCTCCCGGCTGGTGCGGTGAAATACGCCGTGACCGACGCCTGGAACCTGTATGCCGCGGCGGGACGGGGATTTGAGACCCCTACCATCAACGAACTCTCATACCGTTCTGATGGCAAAGGCGGCCTCAATATCAACCTGCAACCGTCAACCAACAACACCTATGAGATTGGCAGCAAAACCCGCATCGGCAATGGCATCCTGACGGCGGCGCTGTTCCGCACGGATACCGACAACGAGATCGTGGTAGACGAAAACAAAGATGGTCGCACTACCTACAAAAATGCGGGGAAAACGCGCCGTCAGGGTGTGGAAATTGCGCTCGACCAGCAGTTTGCCGAAAACTGGAAGCTGAAAATGGCGTGGACCTATCTCGATGCGACCTACCGTACCAACGTCTGTAGCAATGCAGACTGTAGCGGCAACCGGATGCCGGGGATTGCCCGTAACATGGGGTATGCGTCGTTTGGCTGGGAGCCTGAGGAAGGCTGGTACGCGGGGGCAGATGCCCGCTACATGAGCGACGTGATGGCAAACGACACCAATACCGCCAAAGCGCCCTCTTATACCGTGGTCGGTCTGAATACCGGGTATAAACTCAATTACGGCAAATGGGGAATGGACATCTTTGGTCGCGTCGATAACCTGTTCGATAAAGAGTACGTCGGTTCAGAGATTGTAAACGCAGGCTACAATCGCTATTACGAACCCGCCCCTGGCCGTAACTATGGCGTGGGCCTGTCGGTCTCTTATCGCTTTGAGTAAAACATTTTCCGGCAGCGCACGTTGCCGGTAAAAAAATAACATCATTCCCGGTAGCCTTAAGCGCCGGGAATATACTCAGGGAAGTTTAAAACGAATAAAAAAATAAGTGCGCCAGTGCGATCCTTAACTGTAGTATTGCCGTTGCAGGAGGATATTGGCTTCATCAATGGCTCGGTCGATCGCTTCCCGACTGGCCGTCACGTCCCTTTGCTCAAGCGCAGAAAGCAGATCGGCATAATGGTAAGTCGTGGCAGGGATATCTTTCATCTCTTCGTGCAGGTAGTTGATACACGGACCAATCCGTACCCATAGCTGCTCAATCAGCGAGTTCAGGGTCGGCATTTCGGCATACTGATAGAGCGTAAACCGGAACACGCGGTTGGCATGGATCGCCTTCTGCACGTCGCCCTGATGCATGGCGGTGCTGAAGTTATCTGACAGCGCGCGTAATGCATCCAGTTTGGTCTCGGTCATATTCTGACACGCCGCCGCAACGGCCATCGGCTCAAGCTGTTTTCGGATGGCGTTAATTTCGTTATAACGCTCCAGCGTAACCTCTGGCACCAAAAACGCCTGAGCAGGCGTGGCCTGTAATGCGCCTGCCGACACCAGACGCAGCAGGGCTTCGCGCACTGGTGTGATGCTGGTGCCTAATTTATCCGCAATCTCTTTCGTGATGAGTCGAGCCCCAGGTTTTAATGAGCCCGTAATTAACGCTCCCTTTAAACTGTTCTCAACTTGCATCGTCAGACTGATTCTTTGTGCTTTTTCCAGGTTTTCCAAATCAAGCATGTTTAATTCCCGTAGCCAAAACAAAATGCCATTTTCAGCGACTGTTTAAAAAAACATCGCCGGTTTGATATATCCTGTATCGTCATGCCTGGTATGAAGGGCGCGCGTTAAAATAAAAATTGTTCAATTACTATTACGTTTACCACTTCTGGCTCAGCTGGCCGATGGCGCGCAATGCTTATGGATTAATTAAAGACAATATATCGTATCTTCACAAATAATTATGGCGGACTTTGCCCGCCATAACCGATGCTCTGTTTAGTCCGCCGCCACGCGGATCACGACCTTGCCGAAGTTTTTCCCTTCCAGCAGCCCAATCAGCGCCTCCGGCGCCGCGTTCAGCCCTTCGGTGACCTGCTCGCGATAGTGAATTTTGCCTTCCTGCACCCAGCGTCCCATTTCCTGCTGGAACTCGCCGATACGATGACCATAGTCCTGAGCGATGATAAAGCCCTGCATGCGGATGCGTTTTTTCAGGATGGTCCCCATCAGCAGCGGCAAGCGATCCGGCCCCTCCGGCAGGTTGGTCGCGTTGTAGCCGCTGACCAGTCCGCAAACCGGCACGCGCGCGGAGGTATTCAGGAGCGGCAGTACGGCGTCAAAGACTTTACCGCCGACGTTTTCATAATACACGTCAATGCCCTGCGGGCAGGCTTTCGCCAGCTGTTCGGCAAAATCATCCGCATGGTGATCCAGACAGGCGTCGAAACCGAGCACGTCGACCGCATGACGGCATTTCTCCTCCCCGCCAGCCACGCCGATGACCCGGCACCCTTTGATTTTTCCGATCTGCCCCACCGTTGCGCCAACCGGCCCCGTGGCCGCCGCCACGACGAGGGTTTCCCCTGCCTGAGGCTGGCCGATATCAAGCAGCCCCATATACGCGGTGAAGCCCGGCATCCCGAGCACGCCGAGTGCCCATGAAGGGTGCGACGGGTTTTCGCCCAGCCTGACCAGCCCTTTCCCGTCGGAAAGTTCATACTCCTGCCAGCCGCTGTAGCCCAGAACCCACTCGCCCTCTTTATAATCCGGATGGCGGGAGGTCTCGACGCGGCTTACCGTGCCGCCCACCATCACCGCGCCAATCTCGACAGGAGGTGAATAGGATGGGGCATCGCTCATACGGCCACGCATGTACGGATCAAGCGAGAGCCATACGGTGCGTAATAACACCTGTCCCTCTGCGGGCGTGGGGATCGGCTGCTCTTCCAGGCGGAAATTTTCGGCAACCGGCGCGCCGTGTGGACGGGAAGCCAGTACCCAGCGTCGGTTTTGCGTAGTTGATTGATTCATTCTTCGCTCCTTACTGCTGAAAATGTCATTCAAGTCTGGCACGTTATCCTGCGGATCGCCTTTGCATTATGAGCCGGACTGATTAAGCCGCACGACCAGATAGAGGCACGATTCATCCGTTTCGTTGATAAACCGGCAGTCGTTCGGCGGCCCGAGTTCCAGACAATCTCCGGCCTTCATTTCATGGCGGGTATCCCCCTCCAGAAAGACCAGTTCACCTGCCTGCAACCAAATCAGCTGTCGCGCCAGCGCGTAAGAGGAAGCGGGCATCGGCACATCGCTGCCTGCGGGTAGCTCCACCTGGACGAGGTCGATAGGCATATCGGTGCGCGGCGACACATGGCGACGCAAATAGTGGGTTTGCGGATCGCGCCAGACGGGCTGGTTCGCCAGACGTAACAGTTTGCCCTCCTGCATTTCCGCGCGCGCAATGAGCGTAGACATGCTAATACCGAAGGCACCGGATAACCGCGCAAGCAGCGTCGCCGTTGGGCTACTGTCACCCCGTTCAATCTTATGGATCATGGCGCGTGAGATACCTGCCCGTTCGGCCAGTTCGCTTAATGACCAGCCACGCGACTCGCGTTCAAGGCGTATGCGGGCGCTAATGCGTTGATTCATATTGTCTGTCATTGTATTCATGACGTCATACTATAGTGTACGGATGGTTTTTCGGGGCAGTTTTGTGACAAAAAAACAGGGATTTTGTCGTAGCGATGGAATACATGAACTGTGTAATATTGTGAGAAAATCATACTACTATAGTGAACAACACAGCCAGAGGTTAACCATGATTGTTCGTCATGCCTGCAAAGAAGATTGTGCCGCTATCGGTGAAATTTATAACCATGCGGTGCTGCACACCGCCGCAATCTGGAACGATACAACTGTCGATACCGATAACCGTATTGCATGGTTTGAGGCGCGCACGCTGTTGGGTTATCCGGTGCTGGTCAGTGAAGAAGAAGGTGTAGTGACGGGATACGCCTCATTTGGCGACTGGCGAGCATTCGACGGTTTTCGCCATACGGTGGAGCACTCGGTTTACGTTCATCCCGATCATCAGGGCAAAGGCATTGGTCGACTGCTAATGACGGAATTAATTAAGGAAGCCCGCCAGATTGGTAAACATGTGATGGTTGCCGGTATTGAGGCGCAGAACCAGGCGTCGATTCATCTGCATGAAACCCTGGGCTTTATTACCACCGGAAATATGCCGCAGGTAGGAACCAAATTCGGTCGCTGGCTGGATTTAACCTTTATGCAACTCCAGCTCGATGAGCGCAGCGATCCGGATGCTCTGCCATGAATCAATCGTTGACGTTAGCATTCCTGGTGGCCGCCGGGATTGGGCTGGTGGTACAAAACACCCTTATGGTGCGCATTACGCAATCCTCTTCCACCATTCTTATCGCCATGCTGCTGAACTCGCTGGTGGGGATTGTGTTGTTTGTCAGCATGTTGCTGGTGAAAAATGGCATGGCGGGGTTTAACGAACTGGCGTCAACGGTGCGCTGGTGGACACTGATCCCCGGCCTGCTGGGGTCATTTTTTGTCTTTGCCAGTATTAGCGGATATCAGAATGTGGGCGCGGCAACGACCATTGCCGTACTGGTGGCAAGCCAACTGATTGGCGGTCTGGTGATGGACATCCTCAAGAGCAACGGCGTTCCCCTGCGCGCGCTGGTTGGCCCGGTCTGCGGCGCAGTGATGCTGGTGGTTGGCGCCTGGCTGGTGGCACGGCGCCAGTTTTAACCCTTACAGGATAGTCCCACCCTGCGTGAGGTGGGCATGGCGTGCCTCCGCCTCTTCTTTATGTTGCTTGCCATGATGCGCAATCGCGGTACGCAGGCGCTGCTGCTGGGTATAACGATCTTCACGGCTGAGCTCTGCATCGTCGCTTAATTCGATCAGCAGTTCGTTCATGTGGGTAATCACGCTCTCTTCGATGGTGGCATCGACGCGGGCGATAACTTTGTTTAAATGTGACATTGTCACTCCTTATCACGTGCCGGGTGACGCTACGCTTCCCCGGCCTACGGGTGCTAACTGTAGGCCGGGTAAGGCATAGCCGCCACCCGGCAAGAATACGATCAGTTCAGCTTCGCTTTCGAGAAGTCACTGCCCATCAGACTCACGCTGTACCCGGTCACGTTGCTGCGGGTCGCGTAGAACGTTTTGCCGTTAGCTAACGCAATCCACGGTGCCTGCTGATAGAAAATCTCCTGTGCCTGTCCATACAGCTTCGCACGTTCGTCCGGGTTGCTGGTCAGTTTGGCCTTTTGCACCAGCTCATCATACCCCTTATCACACCAGCGCGCGGCGTTAGATCCGGTTTTGATGCTGTTACAACCCAGCAGCACATCGGCGAAGTTGTCCGGATCGCCATTATCAGACATCCAGCCGAACAGCGCGGAATCATGCTCGCCTTTACGCATGCCGGAGAGGTACTCACCCCACTCGTAAGAGACGATTTTCGCCTTCACACCCACTTTCGCCCAGTCAGCCTGGATCATCTCCGCAATGCGTCGTGAGTTCGGGTTGTACGGACGCTGAACCGGCATGGACCAGAGGGTCACTTCCGCGCCCTTTTCCAGACCCGCCTGCTTCAGCAGCGCTTTCGCTTTTTCCGGATCGTAGCCGTAATCCTTCAGGTCTTTATTAAAGCCGAGCATGTTCGGCGGGATCGGCGATTTAGCGACCGTACCAGACCCCATAAAGACCGCGTTCACAATGGCCTTTTTGTCCGTCGCGTAATTCAGAGCCTGGCGCACCAGCACGTTATCAAACGGTTTTTTCTCCGTGTTGAACGCCAGG
This sequence comes from Enterobacter cloacae complex sp. IR5450, assembly GCF_049238665.1. Lineage (NCBI taxonomy): Bacteria > Pseudomonadati > Pseudomonadota > Gammaproteobacteria > Enterobacterales > Enterobacteriaceae > Enterobacter > Enterobacter cloacae complex sp. IR5450. The sequence goes on along the minus strand of NZ_JBMKIC010000010.1, from coordinate 11,896 downwards.
TACCCCACGTTCAGCGCATCCACCGAGTGCAGGGTCAGGTCTTTGTTTTTCTTGATCGCTTCAAACTGCACCGGCGACGGCGCAGGAATGATCTGACACTCGTTCGTTTGCAGCTTCGCCAGACGCGTCTCAACGTTTGGCGTGATGGAGAAGATCAGGTGTTTGGTCGGCACCTCACCGTCCCAGTAGTTCGGATTGGCGACGTAGCGGATCAGCGAATCCACCTTGTACTGCTGAAGCACATACGGGCCGGTGCCGATTGGCCAGGTGTCCACATTTTCAGGTGTCCCCTTTTTCAGCATCGCGTCCGCGTACTCGGCAGAGAGGATCGAGGCGAAGTCCATTCCCCAGTCGGCCAGGAACGCCGCGTTGGGTCCGCTCAGCGTGAACTGGACGTGATAATCGTCGATCTTTTTCACATCCTGAATGAGCTTGTCGAGGCCCACGTCATTAAAGTATTCGTAATTACCCTGGGAAACATTGTGATAGGGATGCTTAGGGTCTTTCTGACGCATAACGGAGAAAATAACGTCATCAGCGTTAAAATCACGGGTAGGTTTGAAGTATTTATTGCTGTTGAATTTTACCCCTTTACGCAGGGTAAACGTGTATGTTTTGCCGTCTGGCGAAATGGTCCACGACTCGGCCAGGGAAGGCACCGGCGTGTTTTTTACCGGGTCGAAGTTAATCAGACGGTTATACAGCGTTTGCGAGCTGGCGACAAACGAAGGTCCAGAGCTGGCGATCTGCGGGTTAAACGACTCCGGCGACGCCTCGGAGCAGTAGATAATGGTGTCTTTATTTGCCGCCCATGCGGCGCTTGCCGGTAGCAGCGCGCTCAGCGCGAGGGCGAGCACGGTTTTCCCTGTAGACATGGTTATTACCCTTTCGGTTTTATTATAGTGAACAGTAATAACAGCACAGACGTATTGGCCTGACAAATAACGAATCACTATCAGGTTTTTCTTAAGCCGTACATTTCGCTGGTTTTAGCATCACCCCGCAGAAACCGATTTGCCTTAAGGTTCATTATTCGTCAAGCACAACCATCACGATCAATGCCGCAAGAAATCGTCCCTTTTATCGTCTCCTCCGCCGTTTGCTTGCTTAGCTGTTTCGTTAAAGTAATGGCGTGAAGAAGTCTACAGGACCAAATCGTGGCAAAAACACTTTTACGCAGCGGTAATCTGGATGATTTTCAGGCCGTTGGTGGCGGCGGACAGGCCGTTTTTGAATCAGCGCTGCAAATCCGCGAAGCGCTTCGGTTGCGCAAACAACAGGCTATCGTCGATTGTCTGGCCATCCCCCAGGTCTACGACGGCGGCGATCGCGTTGACTGGTACTCCCCGGTTGAGGGAACCGTCTCCAGCTGGAAGGCGGCGGATGAAGATGATCGTTATCGCGCCCTACGCTATCTGGAAAACACGCTCGCCAGCGTGGAGTCGCTGAGTAAAAAATGCCTTCAGTCACCGAAAACGGCGCAGCAACTGTTTGGCTCTCTGCTCTCAAAAGCCTTTCAGTTTCCCGGTGAAAACTTTGTTTTCCTGGTGGATGGCAAACCGGTGATCTGCTTCTGGGGTTTCGTCAATCTTAACGAGAACGCGCGCGACGACGTGCTGGACTGCCTGCGCGAATCGTTGGTCCCTGAACCTGAGCCAGTGGTGATTAACGAGCCTGAACCTGAACAGGAGCAAGAACCGGCCCCGGTAGTGACCTTTGAGCAGGCCGACGCGCCGCTTATCACGCCTGTGGCTTCCGTCCGTATCACCGAAGATGAACTGTATACGCCAGAGCCGGTGCGCATGAACGCCGCGCCGCCAGAGCCCGCACCGGCGGCCATGCAGAAAAAACGTCGCTCCCCCCTGTGGTTGCTGCCGGTTGCCGCCGTCATTATTGCGGCCATTGCCACCCCGCTGCTTTGGCCAAAACAGGCCCCGACCGCAGCGCCTGTTGCCACACCAGCGCCAGTGCCTGTCGCCATTGCTCCGGCCCCCGTAAAGACGGTCGAGCCGCTTGAGCTGAAACTCCCGCTGCACCAGGCCGAAGTGGTAGAGCCGAAGGTGAAAACGCCTGCACCGGCAGCCGAACCAGTGGTCATTACCGCGATACCGAAAGATGCGATGGTGATGGAGGCAAACCAGGTCAAAGCGGGGTTAACGCGCTTCCTGAATGGCACCTGGCGCGCGTTTCTCGATGTGCAGGATCCGCTCACCGGCAAACCGCCGTCGCTGCGCTATCAGATCCAGAACAATAAAGGTTTCGCCCGGGTTGTGCATGGCGACAACATTGTCTGCCGGGTAGACGTCTTTTCCGGATTACACAGCAACGGCGAGCTGTTGATCAAAACGCGCGGAAACGCTCGTTGCACCGACGGTTCACGCTATCCGATGCCGGAAGTGACCTGTAAGGCAGGTGCCAGCGACGTGGCGGAATGCACCGCACGTTACGATGCCAACACCATCGTTCCTCTGACGTTCAAGAAAGCAGGTGTCTGATCCTATGCTGGTTAATCTTTGCGACTATAAACAGAGCGTGACGCTGATTGCTAACAGCGGCGTGCAGTTTCTCGATTTTGGCTTGACTCCGCAGGACACTGCCAGCAACGGGCGTTTCGTGCGTAAAACGGCAAATGGCCCGCTGTTGCGCCTGGATTTTGATCTGGTTAACGGCCGGTACACGCTGCCTGCCACCGATGGCGGGCAGCCGGAAGTGGTCAAGCCTGAAAGCACCATTCCACTGCATAACTCCCTGAACGTGCTGGACGGCGTCTGGCTGCCGCTCCCTTTCCTGCGCTTTAACCCGCCGCGGACGTTTGTTGATGGCCCGGATAACTGGGCGCGCGTCCAGGTACGAAAGCTTTCCACGCCCGACGCGGCTGGCAATACGCACCGGGTCACCGTCGCGCTCGACAGCCAGATTGCAGAGCATGCGACGTCTGCGCTGTCGCCGGTTGAAAACGATATCCTTAACGGCACGCGTTTCGCGCTCGCCTGGCGCGACAGTGAGGTTGAGAGTTTCCTTGACCAGACCTGGATTGACGGCTGGCTGCGCGAAGCCTTTACGCAGTTTGCCGACGGGGTTGAAAAACGCTCCGAGCGGGAGCTGCATCAGGCCATGCGCAGCTTTGAATATCAGGCACACTGGCTCAACCTGCTCTCCATGCTCGGGGAACAACTCACCGTGCCGGAAGTGAAGTTTGTCACCCATACCCTGAGCACCCCTGCTATTCCTGTCGATCTGATCCTTGACGTAGGCAACACCCACACCTGCGGCGTGATTATTGAAGATCATGGTGATGCCAACGACGGCCTGCGCCAGACGGCTGAACTTCAGGTACGATCTCTGAGTGAGCCACAGTTCCTGAATGAGCCGCTGTTTACCAGCCGTCTTGAATTTTGCGAAGCGCGTTTTGGCAAGCAGCACTTCTCGGTGGAAAGCGGCCGGGAGGATGCATTCGTCTGGCCGTCCATTGTCCGCGTGGGTGATGAAGCGCAAAAGCTGGCAATGCAGCGTCTGGGCACGGAAGGCAACAGTGGAATTTCCAGCCCGCGTCGCTATCTGTGGGACGAGACGCCGGTAGTGCAGGACTGGCGCTTTAGCCAGATGAACAGCAAAACCCAGCGCGAACCGCTGGCAACTGCGTTTCCGCTGATGAACCTGATGAACGACGACGGGGAACCACTCTTTACGCTGCCGCAGGATGAGCGTCTGCCGGTGTTCTCTCCGCAGTACAGCCGCAGCACCCTGATGACGCACATGCTCTGCGAGCTGCTGGCTCAGGCGCTTGGCCAGATTAACAGCGTGGCCACCCGCTTGCGGCTCGGCTTCCCGGCCTCTCCCCGCCAGCTGCGGACGCTGATCCTCACCCTGCCTTCAGCAATGCCGAAACAGGAGCGCGAGATTTTCCGTCGCCGCATGTTCGAAGCCATCGCCATCGTCTGGAAAGCGATGGGCTGGCACCCGCAGGATGAAGATTTTGCCAGCCGCAAGCAGCAGGAAAAAAGCGTGGTGCCGGTCCCTGAGATCCAGATGGAGTGGGACGAGGCCAGCTGCGGCCAGCTGGTGTGGCTGTATAACGAAGCCATTTCCCATTTCGGTGGCCAGACCGAGGCCTTTTTCGCCTCCCTCGCCCGTCCGGATCGCGCGCCTGAGCCTGGCGTCCTGCCGGGGCGTGCGCTGCGCGTGGCCTCGATTGATATCGGCGGCGGCACGACGGATATGGCCATCACGCACTATCAGTTAGATGATGGTTCCGGAAATAACGTCAAAATCACCCCGCAGCTGCTGTTCCGCGAAGGGTTCAAGGTCGCTGGCGATGATACGCTGCTGGACGTGATCCAGCGCTACGTTCTGCCCGCGCTGCAAACCCAGCTTCAGAAATCCGGCATAGCCGATGCCTCCCAACTGATGGCATCCCTGTTCGGTGATTCCGGGCGGATCGATACCCAGGCGGTCCTGCGCCAGCAGACGGCGCTTCAGCTTTTTATGCCGATAGGTCACGCGATCCTGGCGGCGTGGGAATCGAGCGATGTTGACGATCCGCTGGCCGGGCTGCATGCCACCTTTGGCGACCTGCTTACGCAAAAACCGACGCGCAACGTGATGAATTATCTCCAGCAGGCGATTGACCATGCGTTGCCTGCCGGCTCAGAACACTTTGATCTGTTCAGCGTACCGCTGCACGTCAGCTTTCGGGAGATGCGGGACGCCATGCTGGCGGGTCAGTTCACGCTTGCCGCCCCGCTTCATGCGGTATGTGAGGCGATCTCTCACTACAGCTGCGATATCCTGCTGATCACGGGACGGCCGGGCTGTCTGCCGGGCGTTCAGGCCCTGATTCGCCACCTGCAACCGGTGCCCGTCAACCGCATCGTCTGGCTGGATAAATATCAGGTTCATGAATGGTATCCGTTCAGCCAGCAGGGACGGATCGGCAACCCGAAATCCACCGCTGCGGTGGGAGCGATGCTCTGTAGCCTGGCGCTGGATCTTCGTCTGCCGCGCTTTAACTTTAAAGCAGCGGATATCGGCGCGTACTCTACGGTGCGCTATCTGGGCGTGCTGGATAACACGATCAATACCCTGCGGGACGAGAACGTCTGGTATCACGATATCGACCTCGATAAACCCGGCGCGAAACTGGACGCCCGTCTGCACTTCCCGCTGCGCGGCAACGTTACGCTCGGCTTCCGGCAGCTGGCCAATGCCCGCTGGCCCGCGACGCCGCTCTATACCCTGAGCATCAACTCTGCCGAGCTGGCGAAAGCCATTGCGGGCGACGGCGTACTGAACGTGCGCCTGAAGCTGCGTGGCGGCACTAAGCAGGAAGGTCCGGAATCTTTCGAGCTGAGTGATGCCTGGCTACAGGACGGCACGCCAGTGCCGCCGGATGCCCTGACCTTTAAACTGAATACTCTGGCCGATCGCCGACACAGCGGCAGCCACTACTGGATCGACAGCGGGAGCGTATACCTCAAATGACTGCGACGACTGCCACCACTCAGGCCTTAATCGGGTGGATCAACGAGACGCGACAGCACGCCCCGATGCTGGATAACGAAGCCGACGCCCTGCTTGCCCGCCTTAACGCAGTAAGCGCGCGTGAAGAGGCGCTCGATCGCGCCCTTGTCAGCCAGGGCAGTATCGGCCTATATGGCCACTCGCAGGCCGCGAAAGCGTACCTGCTGGCTGCCCTGTGCGACAGCGGGGACGAACGGCTGAACGTTACGCCGGGTCAACGCACGTTTGATTACTTCTCGCATATTAACCCCGGGCATGCACCGACCAACATGGCCGTGCGTTTCAGCAGAGCGTCCCGCGAGGTCGCAGACGACGCGTTTCCCCTGCGCCTGCGCCTGGTAACAGAGGCCGAGCTGGTGCAGCTGTTTATCGCGCGCACCACGCTGGATCCGCAGATCCGCGCGGTGGATAAATCGGTGATTGAAGCCCGGCTTGAGAAGTGGCGGGTGCTGCGTCAACCGCAGAGCGTGCCGGGAATGACGGCGCGGGAAGTCGCGACCATTGCCCGGTTCTGGCAAAGCGTAGTACCCGGCGCTAAGCAGCATATTGATGATGCCCTGTGGCACCAGTTTGCTCTGCTGGTTCCGTCGCTTGATCTCAGCACCCGCGCCAGCGTCTGGTCTCTGCTGTGGGGTGAGCAGCAGGAGTTAACCCAGCAGTGGCTTAAATTCGCCCAGGTGCTGCATCAAACCAGCCATGCCAGCGCACTTGCGGCGCCGTTGAGTCTGCTGGTGGACAGCTTTGGTCTACCCTGCGAAGGCTTTCTTACTCACGGGGCGTTTACCGTGCCGGAAGCACAGGAAACACTGCTTCATCCGGTAAAAAACGGCGAGCTGCTTAACGCCATTAGCCTGCCAGTTGATGTACTGGCATCTCTGACCCGCGAAGTTGTGCTGCCCGTTGAGAACTGCGTGCTGGATACCGTTGACGTCATTGATATTCCGGCCATTTCTGAGGAAAACACGCCGCTGATGATGCAGGCAAAATGCCTGTGGTTGCTGGAGCATTATCGTCAGCACATTCAGCCAGATGTCCTGGTTATCTGCAATGCAACGGCGCACCACCAGCAGACCGCGAAAACGGCAAGGCTCTTGCAAAACTGGGTCAAAGAGACGCAGCCGGTTGAAGAATCCGCGTTGCCGGGGCTGGTCTGGGCCATTACCCCTCATGATGCGCGGTTTACCACAAAGCAGAATCTGGACGAAGCGGTGCAGCAATTGCTGGGCCAGCCGGGTCTGCGCTGGGGCACGCTTCAGGCGCTCGATAGCCACAGCATGCAGCGAGTGATTGAGTGGCTGTCGCAGGCTACCCTGCCGGCACAGCGCCAGAAGCGTCTCCGCGCGCTGAAAAGGCTGTTACAAGAGTTGCTGTCAACGCTGATGCGCCCATATGTCGCGCCTCTCACTCAGGAGCCAGGCGCAGGGCGGGCAATGGCCGAAAAAATGGTCCGAACGCTGCAAGGCAGTGCCGCTCGTCATGGTGAACTGCTTGAGGGGCTTCTGCCGCCGTTAAACGCGTTTGAGACGCTGCTGACCGTCCACCAGCCTCGTGAGGAACAGGTCAACGGCCTGTTTAACGATGTTATCGATCTGTTTGCGGAAGAGACGCAGGAAAATCCAGGCGCGTTGCAGACCAAAGACAAAGCGCGGCTGGCCCATAACGTGTGGGTTAACCATCTTCGTCAGTGGAGTCGCAACGACGCGGCGGCTGCCCGTCTGGGCCTGGACGCAGAGGTACTACAGCAGATTGCGGATGTGCTGATCGTTACCAGCTACCGGCTGGATCTGCCGCTGCAACTGCAACGCATTGCAGAAAAAGATAAAAGCAGCGCCGCGCAGCTGCATGCCGCGACAGGCAATTTCATTAGCTGGCTTGGCTATGAACTGACACCCGTCTCTGAACGGCCTGCAAGCCGGATCCGCAAAGGTGAGCCAATTTTTGTGACGCCCGTTGTGAGCAGCGCTTCACCCCGTCTTACCCGACTTGGCGAGCAGCCTGTCCATGCGGCGACAGCCTATGTTTATGACTGGTTGGTTGCGCTCTACACCCGCGCGATTGAGAACGTGGATTATCAGTGTCCGTATGACGTTCAGCCTGCGGCACGGAAAGCCTTGTCTGCCTTGCTGTCTTAATCATTCCAGCCCGCAACAATGCGGGCTGCCCATTCATGAGCCGTTAATGAAGCCAGACAAAGCCTGAGCCAACGCTGACGGGTTTTCCCAGGACATTGAATGGCCCGCATCAGGGATAATTTTTACAGCAACGCCGTTTTGTTGCAGACGATTAAAATCGTCATCAGGCAGGGATCGCTCACCAAAAACTAACATTACCGGGCAGCGCAATGACAAGAACAGGTGTTCCCAGTCAGGTTTAACGCCCTCGACCAGGCTTGTTGCGCCGCGCCAGACGGCCCAGGGGGCATTACTTTGAAGGCTTCCAGCCCACGGCGACGTTTCCGCCCGCAGCATGTCATCATAGCCCTGAGCCAGAAAATGTTGTTCCGTTTGGGCCGCAATTGCCCGGCTGAACATCCCGCCACCCGCATGAAAATTGGGTTCAGACACTATCAGGCCCTTAACGCGCGACGTTAACAGCGTTGCCGTTTCGATCGCGATACTCCCCCCCATGCTATGACCATAGAGCCATAGACTATCCAGGCCGAGATGGTTTAACAGTTCAACCACCACCTGCGCCTGTTCGCTCGTGCGATAACGGTAGTTGTCAGGTTTGTCACTGTAACCGCTACCGGGAAGATCGATCAGAATGGCTCTGCGCCCCCCGAAACGGGTATCACAGACAATACGAGGATATTCATACGACGATGCACAGCCCAACCCGTGGATAAACACAACCGGGTCACCGAAACCGGGAAGATCCTGCCAGCGCACAGTGCAGCCTGCTTGCTGCGAATAGAAACTGTTCATAAGCACTCCATGTATGACAAACTGTATATTTATACAGCCTCAATGTATGGAATGCTATGTCTGGATGCCGATTCTGGAAGCGTGCTTCAGAAAAGAGAGATCAACAGGGCAACAGGAAAGCTCATCGGCCAGGTGGAACCCACCAGGAATGCGCTCAACAGGCGAATACGTTTACGATCTTTAGACAGGAACCAGGTGATTAATGCGCAGATGGAGGCCATGATTGCGTAGAACACCAACATCTTTTGATACAACGTCATTCTGTTTACCTGAGCCGAAAAATAACCGCACGCAATATGCGTCATATGTTGACACAGATCAAGTTTTTTCGTTACATCATAACCACTTAAATACTATGGATAATAACAACTGAGTACCTTGTGTAACAACGCCGGGTAAAGCAAAACGGTTATTATTGATAACATGCAAATTAAATGCACTTTTTGATAAATCCATCCCCTCAGAAAGCAGTTTAATAACAGCAGGCTTTTAAGGGAGGAAACATGCTACGCATTCCGCAGAGTTGCATTCACACCCGTTCCACGCCTTTCTGGAACAAAGAAACGGCCCCCGCCGGCATTTTTAAACGTCACCTTGATACGGGCACGCGTCCGGGCGTTTACCCTCGCCTGTCGGTGATGCGTGGCGCAGTGCGTTATCTGGGCTATGCTGATGAATTTACCTCTGAGCCTGACAGCGAGCTCGTCATTGAAGCGGGTCGTTTCGGCGTTTTCCCGCCAGAGAGATGGCACCACATTGAGGTGATGACCGACGACACCCTGTTCAATATTGAATTCTTTGTTGAACCTGAGGTGCTTAAGTCCCTTTAAGCACCCGCCAACATGAAGGAAACTATGATGTTACGTATTCCTGAAAACTTTGTTCATACCCGCTCGACGCCGTTCTGGAATAAAGAGACCGCCCCAAAAGCGCTTTTTACCCATCACAACACCAAAGCCGGCGTGTACGGTCGGTTGTCCGTCATGCAGGGTGCGGTGCGTTACTTTGGCTTTGCCGATGGCGACGCCACCGAGCCCGATCTGGAAGTGGTCATTGAGGCCGGTTCTTTTGGCATCTCCCCACCGCAAAAATGGCACCGCATTGAGCTTCTGACCGACGACACCTATTTTAATATCGACTTTTTCGCGGATCCTGCCGTCACGCTCAGCGGTGCGGGCATCGGTAAAGTGGTCAACACGCATAAGGAGTAAATAATGGGTAAGGCTACCTATACTGTGACCGTCACCAACAACAGCAACGGCGTGTCAGTGGATTATGAAACAGAAGCGCCAATGGAGCTGTTGATCCCGGACGTCGCGGCAGATGTCGTGAAGGATCTGGTGAACACCGTTCGCGCCTACGATACGGAAAATGAACACGAGGTATGTGGCTGGTAAGCTGAATCGTCCGGCACTGCGCCGGGCATGAGGGTTTAGTGTTTAAACATGATGTACGGCATCTTTTTGACGAACTGAGTTGAAGTAAGTAAGAAGCTAGCTAAAACCAAAGTATTAGCGCAAGACGAATCACTGCCTTATGAGGTTTTGAGTTGTTTTGCGCTAATTTTTTGCCCCAACCATGCCCCATTACATCACCGGGCAGTCGTCATCATCCCTCGCACGGTTAATGAAGAACGTCACCCGCCCCATTACCTCAACCTCTTCCAGTGCCGGGCCTTCTATCGCCTCGCCATCGTCCGTGATTAACGCCTTACCCATCAGTTTGGCAAACTGCGTATGGCCGTCGCACAAAATTAACAACACATCTCCTGGCCTTTTTTTCGTGGCTGGCTCGATGACTGCAAACCCAACATCTGTTTCAAGCACCCTGCTTTCGGCCCCTATGTTGCACAGAACGGATGGAGAAAGTTGGCGTTCGACGTAATCGGTAGCAGGTGATGCAAATCCCATTAGAGAACTCTCCCCATGTTGCGCAGGATCCAGTATCTGTTATCACTGCCGTCTGTCGTCTTGTCAGCGAAGCCTGGCTGATTGCGCTCTATCCATGCATTGGCGTCGGCTCGGGTGAAGTGCCAGTTAAAACCACGCAACTTTTCTATAAAGCTGTCTGTTCTCAGGTAGCGGTAGCCCTTTGGGTTAAGCTCTATGGCCGCAATAAAGGCGGCCTGAATATCTGAAATTCGGGGCATAATCTGCACTCCCTTTATTACTGTGTTTATATACAGTAGTTTCAAATGGAATGCAGATCAATTTGGGTTCGCCTATTAATTTTTAAGGCTGAATGACTGCTGGCTGCTCTGTCAGTTCCAGAGAAGCTTCAGAAGATCTTGTATTCCAAATGCTATCATCAGGCATGTCGAGGCGTACGTCGATCCAGCTGTTGGCCGGCACGTCCATCGGTTGCCCTTTTGTTTTGACGATCTCCCCTTCATCGCTCAGCATGTATTTTCGCTTAAACAGGCGGATAGTCAGTCCTCCGTTTTCGGTTTGCTCTGCTTCAACAATCCCAAGCTCTCCCATGCCGCCAGGGTCCATTGGCGGCAGCAGCTGCCAGCCTTCTGATGCCAGGCCTGCCGAACCAGTCAACACATAAACTCCCACATCGAGCCGGGAAATTTTGATCCCTTCAGCTTCGGTGTTCGCCGTACCGCAGCCGCACCAGGTGAAGCCTACTTCGTCAACATCGGTACGCTGGTTCTCGTTCTGAGATTTCACGATTCTGGCCACCGGCGAAGCTGCCTTAAGCGTGCCATCTGATGCCTTAGTGGTGTTCGCCGAGGAATAATAGACGACCCACGGTGACCAGTTATTAAGATATCTTCGACGTGATGCCATTCGATTATCAACTGTTAGCTGTATTTGCGATACATAACCTGTGTCATCACCTCCCCCCGCACGTACGCCAGTTATCATGGTGGAATAGGGGTCATAATAATTAGAACCGCTGGCACCAGGGCCAGAACTAAAACACGAGAAAGTTACGTCATTTGCATTTAAAGTGGCGTCAGACGCATTCAGATTTGTTCTGCCTAATCCAAAGTCACCAACTTTCAGAACCCGACCTAAAGTCATATCAGTTGATGATGTGGTTAGTGCGGCTGTTGCGGCACTTCCCAAACCGAGGTTTGTGCGAGCGTCAGCGGCATTCTTTGCCCCAGAACCACCCTGGCTGATACTGAGCGCTGTTGTCAGACCGGAAAGACTGGTGATATCGCTGTTTGCACCTTTCTTCGCCAGTGATTTTTGACCCGGTACGGTAACGGCAACGCCATTGATAGTGATGGTAACATCAGATGTCCCGTTCATCACATCAGCGAACCCGCTCATATAGCGCTGGTACATTGTGAAGGTTTCAGCGATGTCCTGCGCCAGACCGTCCACGCTCAGGCTGTCACTCAGAAGAATGGCGTATTTTGTTCCGGCCGGAATGGCAGGACTGGCCGCTGGCGTAACAGTGAGGCTTGTTGCTCCTCCAATTGCGGTAATCTGAAA